>JAABRV010000032.1 GCA_011390735.1 Trueperaceae bacterium
GGTTCGGTGGCGGCCCGGCGATGATCCCGCTGATCCAGGTCGAGGTCGTCGACCTGCGGTCGTGGCTCACGCCCGCCGAGTTCCTCGACGCGTTCGCCTTCGGCAACGCCCTGCCGGGACCCATCGCGACGAAGATGGCGGGCTACACCGGGTTCCAGGTCGCCGGCTGGGCGGGCGCGGCGGTCGCCCTGGCGGGCGTCACCGCGCCGACGATCGTGGCGATGGTGGTGCTGTTCGCGCTGTACCGCCGGCACCGGGAGCGCGACGTCGTGCAGCGCTTCCTCTACGGCGTGCGTCCGGTCGTCGTGGCACTGCTCGCGCTGGTGGTGTGGGACTTCCTGCCGACCGCCATGCGCCCGCCGGACCTGCGCTGGGGCACCTGGCCGCTGTGGCCGCTGGCGGGCGTCGCGCTGTGGCTCTCCCTGCGAACGCGGATCCACCCGGCGCTGCTGATCGTCGCGGGGGGCGCCGTCGGCTGGCTGCTGTAGCCGGGACGCCGCCCGCCACCACGGCCGTCAGAACTTGCCGCCGGTCTTGAAGCCGCCGCCACCCATGCGCCCGCCGGTCCTGAAGCCCCCGCCGCCGATGCTGCCGCCCGTCTTGATGCCGCCCGCGCGCTTCGTCCCCCCGAAGCTCACGCTCTTGCCGCCCCACGAGCCGCCGCTCGAGCCGCCGCCCCACGGCGAGCCGCGCCCGAACCCTCCGGAGCCGAAGGTCGGGTCGCTGCGGGTCGGCGCGACCCGCCGCTGCCGCTCCAGGACGCGCCAGAGCGCGTCGCGCGTCATGGCGCCGTCGAGCAGCTGCGCCAGCAAGGTCGCGATCATCGCGCCCTCCGCGAAGACGCTGCCCGGCTGGTCGTAGCGCCGGCGGGTGAAGTCGATGCGGACGCGCTCGAGGTCGGTCGTGCGCGCCTTGTGGCGCGAGGCCGCCTCGCGCAGCTCCGCCTGCGCCACCGTCTGCGTCTCGCGGCTTCGTTCGAGCTCGAGCAACCGCGCCACCACGCGGTCGTCCTCGGGGAGGGGCGTGGCGATCGCCTCGCGCGCGAGCGCCTTGAGCGACACGCCCCCGAGCGCCTCGGTGAGCAGGGCGAGCGCGTCGAGGTACAGGGGGTCCTCGCCACGGGCGAAGGCGGCCAGTCGCTCCTCGATCGCCCCGACCGCCGCGGCGCCCTCGTCGATCTCGGCGTCGATCTCCAGCAGGTCCGCGCGGGCGCCCTCGACGGCCGCCACGAGCGGCACCAGGCCGTCCGCCTCGCGCTCGACCGCGTCGCGCTCGGCCAGGGCCGCGAGGGCCTCGTCGGCCGCCGCGCCGACGCGATCGGCGTGCTCGCGCAGGCGCTGGGGGAGCTCCTGCAGGCGGTGGTAGTTGCGGCGGGCCTTCTCGAAGCCGACGAGGCGCGCGACGCGTCCGTCGAGCCAGCGCGCCCACGGCCAGGCGCGGTAGGCGGTCGTGCCGTACCCCCGCCGCCACAGGTAGGTGAACAGCGGGTCGGCGTCGTAGTCGGCGCCCTTGGCCGCCAGCTCCGCCTCGGCCAGCGTGGCCTTCTCGTCGGCATGAACCGCGACGCGCTCGGCCGCCTGGGCCGCCTCGCGCAACGCGAGGTAGCCGGGATCCCGCGTCAGCCGCGACTGGGTGGCGGCCTCGGCCTCGTCGAGCCGCTCGGCGGCGCGTTCGAGGGCCTCGACGGCCTCCCGCCGCGCGCCCGCACGGCGGACCTGTGCCGCCTCGGCGTCGGTCAGCTCGCCCTCCACCGCGATCCTCAGGGACGCGCGCCGCTCGAGCAGGGCCAGCGCCCGTCGATCGGCCTCGTTCAGCCGGTCGGCCAGGCCGCCCTCCGCCAGCCAGGCGACCCGGATGGCCGCGAGTTCGGCGAGGGCGCGTGCCCGCGCCTGGTCCGTCTCCACCAGGTTCCTGCTCGCCGCCTCGAGTTGCGCCTCGACGGCGCGGCTGCGCGCCCGTTCCTCCTCGATCGCCCGCTGGATGGCGCCGAGCACCTCGCGTCCGCTCATCTCCGTTCGACTCACCGCGGCCCCCTCACCATCGCGTGATCGCCCCGCCGGTGGTCTCGATCAGGTAGTCGGGCTCGAGCTCGCCGGCGACCTTGCGGCCGACGGTGCGCTGCTGGATGATGCCGTCGTCCGCCTTGTCGGCCGCGACCCGGTTCCAGGTCGCCTCGTCGACGCGCAGGCCCCAGTTGGACACGCGTTCCACGCGGCCGGTCTCCTCGCTGAGGATCGGCAGCGTCAGGCGGCGACCGCTGGCATCGATGGCCTCGACGATGAGGTAGTGGTTGCGAGCGCGGGCGTTGTCGTCGGGCACGCGCCAGACGCCGCTGGTGACGCCTTCGCCGACGACGATGCGCAGCTCGTAGGCCCGCTCGAGGTCGGCCCGCAGGTCCTGCAGCGACGCGAGGGCCACGCCCGCGGCCTCGCGGTCGCCCTCGACGAGCGCGGCCCGCCCGGCGGCGACCAGGGCCGCGGCACGCGTCTGCGCCACGGGCTCGCTCGCGAGGGCGACGATCGCGGCGTGGGCCTCGGTCAGGCCGTCGACCAGCGCGCGGCGCGGGGCCACCACCGTCTGCTGGTAGGCGAGCGCCGCCACGGCGACGACGACCGCCGCGACGAGCAGCCGCCGCAGCCACAGCCCCCGTCGGACGTAGACGGTCGCGAGCGACCGCGCGAGGCTCGGCGGCGCCGGCCGGTAGGCGAAGCGGTCCTCGCGCAGCGCCGCCACACCGTCGCGCAGCACGTGTTCGGGGACGTCGATGCCCTGGGCCGCGTAGGTCTGCCGCAGGCGCCCGAGTAGCGCCTCGTCGCGGTCGCCGCGCGCGAGCTCCTGGGCGACCAGCTCCTCGCGGTGGCGCAACGTGTCGACGACGTCCATGGCGAGCAGGACCTCGTCGAGCGGCGGCCGGGCGTCTGTGCCCGCGCCGGCGTCCGGTTCGATCATCGTGGCGTCGCGGTCGGACACGCCTGCTCCGTCACAGCGACCCGGTCTGGGTCAGCCGCGCCAACCGCCGCTTGCCGTCCTCCACCGCGTCGCGGATCTCCTCGGCGTTGCGGGTCGACGCGACGCGCATCTCCTCGATGATCTCGCGGGAGCGCAGCTGGAAGTCGACGACCGAGTCGACCAGGCGCTGCACGGCGTCGGCCCGCACCGTCGGGCCGTAGCCGGCGCGCACGGCCTCCTCCTGCACCTGGCCGCCGACGTCGGCCAGCGTCTCGAGCGAGCGGCTGACGCCCTCCTTCATGGCCTCGAGCGTGCGGGTGCTCTCGTGCAGGCCGGTCAGCCCGGTGAAGGAGGCCGAAAGCGCCGTCAGCACGGTCTCGTTGGTGGCGAAGAAGCTCACGGCCTGGGCGTTGACGCGCTCCTTGGCGGTGTGCGACTGCATGAGCCGGGCCATGACGACCTCGGAGGTGTTGTAGCCGATCGTGAGGTTGTCCGCCAGGTCCTTCGCGACCTGGTAGCGCCGGTCGGAGCGCTGCAGCTCGCGGACGCGCTCGTCGCGCCGCAACTCGAGGCGGGCGCGCTCGGCCGGGTCGGCCTCGTCGGCCAGCGCGTCGACCTCGGCGAGCGCGGCGTCGACCGCCACCTTGGCGGCCTCGAGCTCGGCCTTGGCCGTCTGCAGCACCTCGAACGCGAGCACCTCGGCCTGCTTGAGGGCGCCGCGGAAGTCCTGGTAGGCCTCCAGGATGACGTTCTCGCGCTCGAGCTGGTCGCGTGCCGAGGCCGCGACGTCGAGGTAGGTGCGCTTGATGCGCTCGAACCGCTGGGCGATGTCGCCGCGCGTCACCTTCATCCACACCGTCTCGAGGCGCTCACGGGTGGTGATCTTGCCGTCCTCCATCTGCTCGACGAGCATGCGGGCGTCGTCGCGGATGCCATCGAAGTCGCGCGTGAGCCGCTCGTAGCGGTCGCCGATGTCCATCGCCTCGACCTGCGCCCGCACGACCTCGTGGAAGAGGCTCGCTTGCGACAGCGTGCGGGTGATCGCCACGATGCGGTCCTCGTCGAGGTGGCTGATCTGCTGCAGCAGGGCGACGATGGGCGCCTCGTGCCCGCCGGTGCGCTCGGGCACCAGGCCCAGGTCGCGCAGGGCGCCGAGCGCCTTGTCGAGGTACGCGAGGGGGGTGGCGGCCTGGGTCATGGGGGCTCCTTCGTTCGTGCCGGCGGGGCCGAGCGCGGCCCGCTCCTCCCGCCATCATCGTGCGGACGGGCGGTCGGCGCAAGCGATCGCGGTCACGGATCCGCGACCGAGCTCGTGTGGACCGCGGCCAGGTGCCGCTCGGTGTCCCTCCTGTCATGGGCACGTCAGGGCCCCGGGGATGACGCGGCGTGTATCATGAATACATCGTCGACCGGCCGGTGAACGGCCAGCCAGGAACGGCCTCAGCACCGGAGCGGACCCGGCCGCGGGTGGGCCGCGTTGATGCGGTGCCGCCCCAGTGAGGAGGTCGAGGCAGCGTCAGGCCAGGACCGGACCCGGCGACGGACGTCATGTCCACGGATCGACAAGCACTGCACGAAAGAAGGAGATCTCATGCGTATGCGCCTCTTCCACAGGTCTCTCATCGCCATCCTCGCGGCCATCCTGGCCTTCGGCACGACCGCCAACGCCCAACCGGTCGAGGTCGAGTTCTGGCACGGCTTCACCGGCACGCTCGGTGAGCTCCTCGAGGGCTACGTCGCGGAGTTCAACGAATCCCAGACCGCGTACCAGGTCAACCCGAGCTACAAGGGGAGCTACCCCGACACGATGGTCGCGGCCATCGCCGCCTTCCGCGCCGGCAACGCGCCGCACCTCGTCCAGATGTTCGAGGTCGGCACCGCCACGATGATGAACGCCGGCGGCGCCATCAAGCCGGTCTACGAGCTGTTCGAGGAGACCGGCGTCGACGTCGACATGGACATCTACATCCCGGCGATCGCGGGCTACTACAGCGACGCCGACGGACGCATGCTGTCGATGCCCTTCAACAGCTCCACCCCGATCATGTGGGTGAACCTCGACGCGCTGCGCGCCGCGGGCCTCGACCCGGCCACCACGCCGCTCGAGACCTGGGCCGACGTGCGGACCGCGGCCAAGGCCGTCGTGGACGCCGGCGCCGCGCCCTGCGGCGTCTCGTTCGCGTGGCCCAGCTGGACCCAGTTCGAGAACTTCAGCGCCTGGCACGACGTGCCGCTCGCGACCCTGGAGAACGGCATGGGCGGCCTCGGCACCGAGCTGACGATCAACAGCCCCCTGCACGTGGCGCACCTGCAGATGCTCATCGACATGCAGGCCGAGGGCTCGTTCACCTACGGCGGCCGCACCAGCGCCGCCGACCCGCTGTTCTCGTCGGGCGAGTGCAGCATGCTGGTCGCCTCGTCCGGCCTGCTCGCGCGCATCCTGCGCGAGTCCACCTTCGAGTGGTCCGCCCGCTACATGCCGTACCACGCCGAAGCCGAGGGCGCGCCGCAGAACTCGATCATCGGTGGCGCCAGCCTGTGGGTCATGCAGGCCCCCAACCGCACCGTCGAGGAGTACCGCGCGGTGGCGGAGTTCTTCGCCTTCATCAGCTCGCTCGAGATGGCCGAGCGCTGGCACCTCGACACCGGCTACCTGCCCATCCGCTTCGGCGTCTACGAGAAGCTCGAGGCCGAGGGTTACTACGTCGAGAACCCGGGGCGCGCGGTGCCCTACCAGCAGCTGACCCTCAACCCGCCAACCGAGAACTCGCGCGGCCTGCGTCTCGGCAACATGCCCGAGATCCGCGACATCATCTACGAGGAGATCGAACTCGCCTTCCAGGGCCAGAAGACGGCCCAGCAGGCCCTCGATAGCGCCGTCGAGCGAGGCAACGTCGTCCTGCGCAACTTCCAACGCACCTACGAATGAGACCGTCCGTCGGGGGGCGCCGCGTGGCGCCCCCCGACGCCCCCGACGGCCCCGCGTCGCCGCCCCCTAAGCGAGAGGACCCATGCGCAGGCGCACGATCTTCCGCAACAAGCTGCTGCCGTACCTGCTGCTGACGCCGCAGCTCGCCATCACCATCATCTTCTTCTTCTATCCGGCCGCGCAGGCCCTCTACCAATCGATGCTGTTCGAGGATCCCTTCGGGCTGCGCACCCAGTTCGTCTGGTTCGAGAACTTCCAGACGGTGCTCAGCAGCCCCCTCTATCTCGAGGCCGCGCGCGTCACGCTGGTCTTCTCGGTCGCCGTCACGCTGGGCGCCATGGCGCCGGCCCTGCTGCTCGCCGTCATGGCCGACCAGGTGTTGCGCGGCGCCACGGGTTACCGCACGCTCATCGTGTGGCCCTACGCCATCGCACCCGCCGTGGCGGCCGTCCTGATGCTGTTCATCTTCCACCCGACGATCGGCCAGATCGGCCAGGGCCTGCGCGCCCTGGGCGTCCCCTGGGATTACCGGATCCACGGTGGTCAGGCGCTGTTCCTGGTGATCTTCGTGTCCGCCTGGAAGCAGGTCAGCTACAACTTCCTGTTCTTCCTCGCCGGCCTGCAGTCGATCCCCAAGACGATCGTCGAGGCGGCGGCCATCGACGGCGCCTCGCCCACCCGGCGCTTCTGGAGGGTGATCTTCCCGCTGCTCTCGCCGACGACCTTCTTCCTGCTGGTCGTCAACATCATCTACGCGTTCTTCGACACCTTCGGGGTCATCCACGCCCAGACCCAGGGCGGACCCGGCCGCGCCACCACGACGCTGATGTACCGCCTCTACCGTGACGGCTGGGTCAACCTCGACCTCGGCGGCTCGTCGGCCCAGTCCGTGCTGCTGATGGCCGCGGTCATCGGGCTCACCGTCATCCAGTTCCGCTACATCGAACGGCGGGTGCACTACTGATGGCCATCGGACGCAACCGCTGGCTCCCGCACGTCGTGCTGCTCATCGGTGTCGCGATCTTCGCCTTCCCGATCTACCTGGCGTTCGTCGGCTCCTCGCACGACGCGTCGACGATCGCCCGCGGGGACATGCCCCTGACGATCGGGCCCCACCTCATCGAGAACTACCAGCAGGCCCTCGTCAGCCCCGTCGGCATGCGCGTGCGCGCGACGCCCGCGCTGACGATGATGCGCAACAGCCTCTACATGGCCTTGGCGATCGTCGTCGGCAAGATCGCGATCTCGCTCTTGTCGGCGTTCGCGGTCGTGTTCTTCGAGTTCCCGGGCCGCATGTTCTTCTTCTGGATGATCTTCATCACCCTGATGCTGCCGGTCGAGGTGAGGATGATCCCGACCTACGCGGTCGTCTCCAACCTCGGCATGGTGGACACCTTCGCGGGGCTGACCATCCCGCTCATCGCGTCGGCGACCGCGACCCTCCTCTTCCGACAGCACTTCCTGACGATCCCCGACGAGCTCGTCGACGCGTCGCAGATCGACGGCGCCGGCGCCATGCGCTTCTTCTGGTCGGTGCTGCTGCCCCTCTCGCGCAACAACGTCGCCGCCCTCTTCGTCATCATGTTCATCTACGGCTGGAACCAGTACCTGTGGCCGCTCATCGTGACCACCGGACGCGGGCGCGAGACGATCGTCATCGGCATCGTGCGCATGATCGGCACCGGCGAGGCGCAGACCGACTGGCAACTCATCATGGCGGTCGCGATGCTGGCGCTCGTGCCGCCCGTGGCGATCATCATCCTCATGCAACGCTGGTTCGTGAAGGGGTTGGTCGACGCGGAGAAGTAACCTGGTTCGATCGGAGGATCCATCTTGCCCACCCACCTGCGCCCCATCCTCGACGTCGCCGGCGATCTCGGCCTCGACCCCGACCGCTGCACGCCCCTCGGCCGCCACAAGGCGAAGGTCGACCCGGTCGACCGCGTCGCCGCCGCGGCCGACGGTGGCCCCGCCAGCCCGCCCGGCGGCCGCCTGGTGCTCGTCTCCGCCATCACGCCCACGCCCGCCGGCGAGGGCAAGACGACCGTCAGCGTCGGCCTCACCCAGGGCCTGCGACGCATCGGCACGCGGGTGGCCCTGTGCCTGCGCGAGCCCTCGCTGGGCCCCGTGTTCGGCGTCAAGGGCGGCGGCACCGGCGGCGGCGAGGCCCAGGTCGAGCCGGCCGACGACGTCAACCTCCACTTCACCGGCGACCTGCACGCGATCTCCAGCGCCCACAACCTGCTCGCCGCCTTGGTCGACACCGACCTGTACTTCGGCGGGCCGAGCGGCCTGACGCCCGAGACCACCACATGGCCCCGCGTCGTCGACATGAACGATCGCGCGCTGCGCAAGGTCGTGATCGGCGCGGGCGGGAAGGCCGAGCGCCACACGCGCTTCGACATCACCGCCGCCAGCGAGGTCATGGCGATCATGGCGCTGGCCAGCTCGGAGGACGACCTCCGGGCCCGCATCGCCCGCATCGTCGTCGGGCGCACCGCGGAAGGCGTGCCGGTGACGGCGAACGACCTCGGCGCCACCGACGCGATGGTCGTCCTGCTGCGTGAGGCCTTGCGGCCGAACCTCGTGCAGACGCGCGAGGGGGCGCCCGCCTTCGTGCACTGTGGCCCCTTCGCCAACATCGCCCACGGCTGCTCCAGCGTCGTCGCCACCGACCTCGCCCTGCGCCACGCGGACGTCGTCATCACCGAGGCCGGCTTCGGTTTCGACCTCGGCGGCGAGAAGTTCCTCGACCTGAAGATGCGCCAGGCGGGCCTGTGGCCGCGCGCCGTCGTGCTCGTCGCCACGGTGCGCGCGCTCAAGAGCCACGGCGACGGCGACCTGACCGCCGGCCTGCAGCACCTCGAACGGCAGCTCGCCAACGTCCGCGCCTTCGGGCTGCCGCCGCTGGTCGCGCTCAACGTCTTCCCCGACGACACCGAGGAGGAGCTCGCGGAGATCGAGGCGTTCGCGGCCGCCGCCGACGCCGCCGCCGGCCGCTCCACGGCCTTCACCGACGGCGGCGCCGGCGCGACGGGCCTGGCCGAGCGGCTCATGGCGCTGCTCGCGTCCACCGACGCCGATCCGCCGCGGCCGACCTTCCTCTACCCGGAGGACGCGCCCGTGCTCGACGCGCTGCACGCGGTCGCCTCGACGATCTACGGCGCCGGCGAGGTCCGCCTGTCGGAGGCCGCGGAGGCCGACCTCGCCTGGCTGCGGCAGGCGGGCTTCGATCGCCTGCCCGTGTGCATCGCCAAGACGCACCTCTCGCTCACCGACGACCCGAAGGGCGGCGGCCTCGCGCGCGGCTTCCCGGTCACCGTCCACGAGCTGCGCCTGTCGGCGGGCGCCGGCTTCGTCGTCGCCCGCATGGGCCGCATCTTCACGATGCCCGGCCTGCCGCGTGAGCCCGCGGCGAAGAACGTCCGCCTGCGGCCCGACGGCTCCGTCCAGGGTCTGATGCAGGGCGACTGAACGGGCGGCCGCGGAGGCTCGCCACACCCGTTCCGGCGTCTCGCCGGCCGTGGCCCCCACGTCGCCGCCGGCGTTACGCTGGCGGCGATGCCGCTGTCGCCCGACGACGTCTACCCCGCCGGCGCCGGCGCCCCGCCGTTCGCCCTGATCGACGTGCGCTCGCCCGGCGAGGTCGCCCGCGGCGCCCTGCCGGGCGCCCACGCGCTGCCGCTGATGACCGACGAGGAGCGCCATCTGGTGGGCCTGCGCTACGCGGAGGCCGGCCAGGAGGCCGCCATCGCGCTCGGCTACGAACTCGCCGGGCCCCACCTGGCCGCGCGGGCGGCGGCGTGGCGGGCCGTGGCGGACGCCGGACCGACCGCGGTCGCCTGCTGGCGCGGCGGGCTGCGCAGCGCGCTCGCCGTGCATCACCTCGACCGGCCGGGCGTCGAGACGGTCGCCGGCGGCTACAAGGCCCTGCGGCGCCACCTGATGGCCGGCCTGCGGCGCGCCGTCGACACGAAGCGCGTCGTCGTCCTCGGCGGCCTCACCGGCTCCGGGAAGACGGAGGTGCTCCAGGCGCTGGGCGGCGTGCCCGACCTGCTGGCGCTCGACCTGGAGGCCCACGCCCGCCACCGCGGCAGCGCGTTCGGCGCGGAGGACGGTCCGCAGCCGGCGCAGGCGACCTTCGAGAACGCCGTGGCGGCCGCGGTCGTGCTCAGCCCGGCCCCGCGCATCGTCGCGGAGGACGAGTCGCGCTTCGTCGGGCGCCGGACGGTGCCGGACGCCCTGTGGTCGGCGATGCGGGCCGCGCCCGTCGTGTGGCTCGAATCGCCCCTCGAGGAGCGCGTCCGCCGCGTCTTCGAGGGCTACGTGCGCGCGCCGGCCGAGCGCCACGGCGTCGCCGCCGCCCGCGTCCGGCTCGCGGGCGACGTGCGCCGCGTCCGCAAGCGGCTGGGCGGCCAGCGCTGCGACGCCGTGCTCGGCGCGCTCGCGGCGGCGGAGGCCGCCTGGTTCGACCCGGACGCCCACGCCGGCTGGATCGCGACGCTGCTCGAGGACTACTACGACAAGCTCTACCTGCGGGCGTTCGCCGCGAGCGGCAGAACCCGGGCATTCGCAGGCGCCGCCGAGGACGTGATCGGCTACCTCGGGCGGCCGGAATGACACGGCACGCGCGCCCGACCGCCCAAGGGCGGGCCGCGATGCCCCCGACGCGACGGCGCCGCCGATCGGATGCCACGATGGGGCCATGGACGCCCTGCGACTGACGCACACGGTGAAGAAGGGCGGCTGCGCCGCCAAGATCGCCGCCGGCACGCTCACCGACCTGCTCCGCACGCTGCCGCTGTCGAGCCATCCCGACCTGCTCGTCGGCCGCGACCTCTTCGACGACGCGGCCGTGTGGCGCGTCTCGGACGAGGTCGCCATGGTGCAGACGCTCGACTTCTTCACGCCGATCCTCGACGACCCCCACGACTTCGGCGCCGTCGCCGCCGCCAACGCCCTCTCGGACGTGTTCGCCATGGGCGCCACGCCGGTCACCGCGCTGACGATCCTGGCGTACCCCCTCGACACCCTGCCGCCCGAGGTGCTGCACGCGCTGATGGCCGGCGCCATCGACGTGATCCACGAGGCCGGCGCGCACCTGGTCGGCGGCCACTCGATCGAGGACGACACGCTCAAGCTCGGCTTCGCCGTCACCGGCCTCGGCCACCCGCAGCGGCTGTGGACCAACGCCGGCGCCCGGCCCGGCGACCACCTGCTGCTGACCAAGGCCATCGGCACGGGCACCCTGGCCGGGGCGCGCAAGAACGACGAGATCGACGCCGCCACGATGGCGCCCGCCATCGCCTCCATGCGGCAGGTCAACCGGCTCGACCTGCCGCCCGAGCTGCACGCCGCGGTGCACGCCGCCACCGACGTCACCGGCTTCGGCGTGCTGGGCCACGGCCTGCACGTGGCGCAGGGCTCGGGCGTGAGCCTGCGCATCCACGCCGCCGCGGTGCCGCTGCTGCCGGGGGCGGCCGACACGCTGCGGCGAGGCATCCTCACGAAGGCGCACACGAGCAACACCCGCTACGTGGCGCCCCACGTCGCGGGACGTGAGGGTCTGGACGAGGTCGCCTGGTGGTCGCTGGTCGACCCGCAAACGAGCGGCGGGCTGCTGCTGGCGGTGGCGCCGGAGGCGGCCGATGCCCTGCTGGCCCACGTGCGCGAGCGGTTCCCGCGGGCGGCGCGGGTCGGCGAGGTGACGGCCGCCGGCGACGCGCCGCTGGTCGTCAGGGCCTGAGCGCCGGATCCAGCTCAGCGGGGCCGCAGCTCCGGCCGATCGCGGTAATGCGCGAGCGCCTCGGGGTTGGCGAGCGCCTCGAGGTTGCGCACGGGCTCCCCCATCACGACGGCGCGCACCGCCAGCTCGACGATCTTCCCGCTCTTGGTCCGCGGCACGTCCGGCACCTGCAGCACCACCGCCGGCACGTGCCGCGGCGTCGTGTGCCGGCGCACCGTGGCGCGGATGCGATCGACGAGCGCGCGGTCGAGCGTCAGACCGTCGCGCAGGCGCACGAACAGCACGACCCGCACGTCGCCGTCCCACGGCTGACCGATGCACAGCGACTCGAGCACCTCGGGGACCTTCTCCACCTGGCGGTAGATCTCCGCGGTGCCGATCCGCACCCCGCCCGGGTTGAGCACCGCGTCCGAGCGTCCGTGGATGACCAGCCCGTCGCTCGGCGTGCGCTCCGCGTAGTCGCCGTGCGCCCACACGCCCGGGAAGCGGTCGAAGTAGGCGGTCCGGTAGCGCTCGCCGTCCGGATCGCCCCAGAAGCCCACCGGCATCGACGGGAAGGGTCGCGTGCACACGAGCTCGCCCTTGACGCCGGCCGCGGCCGGACGGCCGTCGTCGTCCCACACGTCGACCGCCATCCCCAGGCCGCGGCACTGCAGCTCGCCGGCGCGCACGGGCCGGGTGGGGCAGCCCAGCGCGAAGCACGAGACGATGTCGGTCCCGCCGGAGATGGAGGCGAGCAGCAGGTCTTCCTTGACGTCGCGGTAGACGTAGGCGAAGCCCTCGGGGGGGAGCGGCGAGCCGGTGGACAGCACGGCCCGCAGCGCGCCGAGGTCGTGCGTCTCGCGTGGCCGCGCGCCGCTCTTCTCGAGGGCGGCGAGGTACTTGGCGCTGGTGCCGAAGACGCTCACGCGCTCCTGCTGGGCGAGGTCCCACAGCGCGGCCGCGTCGGGTGCGAACGGCGAACCGTCGTGCAGGACGACCGCGGCACCGATGGCGAGGGCGCTCACCAGCCAGTTCCACATCATCCAGCCGCAGGTGGTGACGTAGAGGACGACGTCGTCGGCCGTCAGGTCGGTGTGCAGCACGTGCTCCTTGAGGTGCTGCAGCAGTGTGCCGCCCGCGCCGTGCACGATCGCCTTGGGCACGCCGGTGGTGCCCGAGGAGAACACGACGTACAGCGGGTGGTCGAAGGGCAACCGCGCGTACTCGAGCGGAGGGGGGTCGGGAACGAGGTAGTCGCCCCACGCCACCGCGCCCGGGATGGGAGCCAGGTCGGGCGCGGCCTCCAAGAAGGGGAACACGACCAGCCGCTCGACGGTGGGCAGGCGCGCGGCGATGGCGGCGAGCCGTTCGCGGACGTCGATGCGCTTCCCCGCGTAGCGGTAGCCATCGGCGGCGACGAGCACCTTGGGCTCGACCTGGCCGAAGCGGTCGAGCACGCCCTCGGTGCCGAAGTCGGGCGAGCACGAGCTCCACACGGCGCCGAGCGACGCGCTGGCGAGCATCGCGACGACGGCCTCCGGCGCGTTCGGCACGAAGCCGACCACGCGGTCGCCGGCCCGGACGCCGTCGCGCCGCAGCGCCGCGGCGAACGCGGCCACGGAGACCCGCAGCTGCGCGTACGTCAGCACCGTGCGTCGGCCCGCCTCGTCGCGCCCGATCAGGGCCGGGCGGGTGGCCGCGTCGGGGGCCGCCGCGAAGCGCAGCAGGTTCTCGGCGAAGCTCAAGCGCGCCTCGGGGAACCAGCGGGCGCCGGGCATGCGCCGGCCGTCCTCCAGCACGGCGTCGCCCCGCGTGCCGATCACGCCGGCCACGTCCCACCAGCTCGACCAGAAGGCGGGGGCCTCGTCGACGCTCCAGCGGTAGAGGTCGTCGTAGTCGCGCAGCCCGAGGCCGCGCCGGGCGTTGACCGCGGCGATGAAGGCGGTCAGCCGGGCCGCCCGCACGCGCTCGGGCGCGGGCGACCAGACCACCTCGCCGAAACCCGGCCGAGCCGCCGGCCGCTGCTCGTGTTCCACCCTCGCCGGTACCTCCAGCGTCCCGTCCGCCGGGACCTCGTCCGATGCGGCAACCTACCGGCGCCGGGGCCGCAGGTCAAGACGTGCTCCGGCGGCGCCGTCCGGTGCTCGTGGGCCCCGTTCGTCACGGCCGCGGGCCACGGACCCCGCCCGGCAAGGGGCGGAGCCCGTGGCCCGCGTGGCGCAACGCCTCAGCGGCGGTCGGTCACTCGACGACGAAGGGCGCGAGCATCCCGGCCTGGTAGTGGCCCGGGATGAAGCAGCCGATCTCCCAGGTGCCGATCGCCTCGTCGGGCAACGTGAAGTGCAGGACCACGGTCTCACCGGCCTCGAGCTCGACCTCCACGAAGCCGCTGGTGCCCACCTCCCAGCCCTCGCCGACGACGTCGACCTCGATGGCGTCGAGGAGGTTGACCTCGTAACCGTCCGGCATCCCCTCCGCGAGGACGACGTCACGCCCGATCAGGACCTCGTGCTCCATCATGCCGACGTTGGCGAAGACGATCTCGTACTTCTGGCCCGCCAGCAGCACGATCGGCTCGTTGCGCTCGTGCCCCTCGACCTGGAAGTAGAACTCCCCCATCTCGATGCGCACGACGACACGCTCGTCGGTCACCTCGCCGTGACCCATGGCCAGCGCGAACGCCGCCCCACCCAACACCACCGACATCAGCCCTACGATCCACGCTCGACGCACGATGTACCCCATCCTCGCTCCAGTTGGGAACGCGACACGCCGGTCGGCAGGGGCCGGCACCGCGGTCCACGGCCGGCGCGCAGGCGGCGGGATCACGATCGAGACAAGGCGACCCGGACGTCGTTTGTTTCGCGCACCAACCAGTGAAGCCAGGGGAAGGATACACCACGGCTCGCGGTGGCTGCGGTCGAACGCCCGACCGGCATCCGATACGGGACGGTCAGCGTCCTGGCAACAGCAGCGTCACACCGACCGGCGCGAAGCGTTCCATCGCCGCCAGCGCCGGGCCCGCCTCCGCCAGCGGACGTCGCTCGCCGATCAGCCGCGCGAGCGGGACGCGGCCGCGCTCGAGGAAGCGGAAGAGCCGCGGGTACGCCCGCGCGGGCATGCCGTGCCCCCCGACGACGGTGAGCTCGTGGCGGACCACCCGCTGCAGCGGCAGCGGGGGGTCGGCCTCGTCGCCGAGCAGCAGGCCGAGCTGCACGTGCCGGCCGCGTGGCCGCAGCGACAGGACCCCCTGGGCACTCGTGGCGCGGCTCCCGAGGGCGTCGACGGTCACGTCGGCGCCGCCGCCGCTCGCCGCCGCGATGGCGGCGACCGGATCCTCGCGGGAGGCGTCGAGAACGACGCTCGCGCCCAGCTCGCGGGCGAGCGCCAGCTTCTCCGGCACCAGGTCGACGGCGACGACGCGGGCGCCGGCGGCCGCCGCGATCGCCACCGCCGCCAGGCCCACGCCGCCGCAACCGAAGACGGCGACCGTCTCGCCCGGCCGCAGCGCGGCGCGGTCGACCAGGCCGTGGAAGGCGGTCATGAAGCGGCAGCCGAGCGAGGCCGCCTCGTCGAAGCCGAGGGTCTCCGGGAGGCGGGCCAGGTTGACGTCGGCCCACGGCACCGGCACGTACTCGGCGAAGCTGCCCCAGCCGTCGAACCCCGGCTGGAACTCGCGCTCGCAGAGGTGGGTGTGACCCGCGCGGCAGGTCCCGCATTCGCCGCAGCCGCAGCAGAAGGGGGCCGTCACGCGGGCGCCGAGCCAGTCGCCGCGCACCTCGGTCCCGACGGCCACGACCTCGCCGGCGAACTCGTGGCCCGGCACGTGCGGCCAGCGGACGGTCGGGTCGTGGCCGACCCAGGCGTGCCAATCGCTGCGGCACACGCCCGTGGCGCGCACCCGCACGACCGCGCCGTGCGCCGGGGGAACGGGGTCGGGGACGGTCGTCGGCGTCGGAACCCCGCGCGGGGCGTCGACCAGGATGGCACGCATGCGACATCGTACGGGCTCACGGCGGCACGGGCCCCCGGACCGCCGGGCGCTCGGGTGCCGCGCACCCGCGCGCCCCTCAACCGATGCAGGCGGGCTCGCCGTCGGCGTCGATCGCCGCGTCGACCGGCGCGACGTCCGCCAGGGTCAGCCCGACCTCCGCGAGGACCTCCGCCGTGTGCTGCCCATGCAGCGGCGGCGGGTAACGCACGGCCGCAGGCGTGCTGCCCAGCTTGATCGGGAAGCCGACCTGCTTCATCGGGCCCACCGTCGGGTGGTCGAACTCGATGAGCATGTCGCGCGCCTCGACCTGCGGGTGCTCGAAGACCTGGTCGATCTCGAGCACGGGCGCCACGGGCACGCCCGCCTCGTTGCAGCGCTCGCTGAACGCGGCGGCCTCGACCGGCGCGAACAGCGCGCTCAGCACCTCGCCGAGCTCGCGCCGGTGGGCCACGCGCTGGCGGTTGTTCGCGAAACGCTCGTCGAACGCGACCTCCGGCGCGCCGAGCAGGTCGCACAGGCGCTGGAACTGGCGGTCGTTCCCGACGCACACCATCAGCGGACCCGTGCGGGTCTCGTAGCTGTCGGTGGGCACGATGTGGGGGTGGGCGTTGCCGAGCCGCGGATGGATCTCGCCGCCCATGAGGTAGGCGGAGGCCTGGTTGGCCAGCGCCGACAGCCCGGACTCGAAGAGCGACAGGTCGACCCGCTGCCCCTCGCCGGTGCGATCGCGGTGCAGGAGCGCGGCCGTGATCGCGAAGGCGGCCTGGCAGCCCGTGAGCTCGTCGATGACCGCGACGCCGACCTTCAGGGGCCGCCCGCCCTCCTCGCCGTTGATCGCCATGAAGCCACCGACGGCCTCGATGATCGGGTCGTACCCCGGCAGGTGGGCGGCCGGACCGCTGCGACCGTAGCCGGTGATGCTGCAGTACACCAGCCGCGGGTTCAGCGGGCGCAGCACCTCCTCGTAGCCCAGGCCCCACTTCTCCATCGTGCCGACGCGGAAGTTCTCGATGACGACGTCGGCATCCTGGACCAGCCGCTTGAGCGCCTCGCGTGCGGCATCCAACCTGAAATCGAGGACGATGCCGCGCTTGTTGCGGTTGGTGCAGGTGTAGTACGCGCTCTCGCCCGCCACCCACGGCGGTCCCCAGCGCCGCGTGTCGTCGCCGACGGGCGCCTCGACCTTGATGACGTCGGCCCCCAGGTCGCCCATGAGCATGGTGGCGAAGGGGCCCGCGAGAACGCGGCTGAGGTCGATGACGCGGACGCCGTGTAGCGGGCCGTGCGGCGCGCCGACCGGATCGGGTTGGGTGTGCTTGGGGTGCATGGGCAGTCCTCCGACGGGCGTGAGACGAGCGCTGACGCGGCGGCGTCCGATGCCCTCAGGATATGCGTCGCAACGCCTGCGGCGCGCCTGAGCAACGTCCCATGGCCGACGCGTGCGGCGCGAAGGAGCGGTAGCATCGGCCATCGCACCCCCGGGAGGTTCCACCGTGCTCGAGGTCTACCCCATCGGCCGCCCCGACCTGCCGCCCGCCCTCGATCTCGGCGCGGTCATGGTCGCCATCGACCGCCTCGAGGCCCTACCCGCGACCCTGCGCGCGACCCTCGACGGCTGCGGCGACCTCGACCACCCCATCCGCGACGGCGCGTGGCCCATCCGCACCGTCGTCCACCACCTGGCGGACACCCACATGGTCAGTTTCCTGAGGACCAAGCGTGCGCTGACCGAGGAGGCGCCCCTGGTCGAGAGCGGCGACATCGACGCCTGGGCCACGACGGCGGACAACAGGGCATCGGTCGAGACCTCGCTCGACCTCCTCGCCGCGCTGCACCTGCGCTGGGTGGAGCTGCTGCGCAGCGCGTCGCCCGCCGACCTCGAGCGACCGTGGCACGTCCGCGCCGACCCGTCACCGCGCCCGACCTGGCGCCTTCCCCTGCTCTACGCCTGGCACGGCGATCACCACGCGGCCCAGATCCGCCAGGCCAGGGAGCACTACGGGCTCTGAGGCGTCCAAGATGCCGGGGGGGCGCGGCGCCTACAGCAGCGTCCCGCTGAGGAACCACGTCGCGATCGTGAAGAAGATGACGATCCCGGTGACGTCCACCAACGTGGCGATGAAGGGCGCCGAGGAGGTCGCGGGGTCCGCGCCCAGCCGCTTGAGCAACAGCGGTAGCAGCGAGCCCGACAGCGATCCCCAGACGACGACGCCGACGAGCGACACCCCCACGGTCAGCATCACCAGGGGCCAGTACTCGCCGTAGGCGCCGAAGGCGAACGCCCACAGGGCGATGCGCGCGGCCCCGAGGACGCCGAGGATGACGCCGAGCAGGAGTCCGGAGGCCAGCTCCCGCCGCATCACCCGCCACCAGTCGCTCAAGCGCACCTCGCCGAGCGCCAGGGCACGGGTGATCAGCGTGGCCGCCTGGGCGCCGCTGTTGCCGCCCGAAGCGATGATCAGCGGCAGGAAGATCGCGAGCACCACGGCGTTGGCGAGCTCGTCCTCGTAGAAGGCCATCGCCTCCGCGGTCAGCATGCCGCCGAACAGCAGGATGATGAGCCACACCCCGCGCTTGCGCACCATCGTCCACACGGGAACCTGCAGGTAGGGATCGTCGAGCGCCTGCACCCCGCCCAACATCTGGATGTCCTCGGTCGCCTCGCGCTCCTGCACGTCCAGGACGTCGTCGACCGTGACGATGCCGACCAGGACCCCGGCGCCGTCCACCACCGGCAGCGCCGAGCGGTCGTGACGACGGAAGGTCGCCACCGCCGTCTCCTGGTCGTCGAGCACGTTGAGGGCCACGAAGGCGCGGTCCATCAGCGCCTCGATGCGCGTCTCGGGATCGACCGTCAGCAGTTGCCGAATGCGCAGGTCGTCGATGAGGACGCCGCCGGGCCCCGTGACGTAGACGACGTTCAGCGTCTCGGAGTCCTCGCCGAAGACGCGCACGTGGGCCAGGGCCTCCGCCACGGTCCAGGCGGGCTTGACCCGCACGTAGTCCGGGGTCATCAGCCGGCCGATCGACTCCTCGGGGTAGCCCAGCAGCTGCAGCGCGGTCGCCCGCTCGTCCGCCGAGAGCAGGTTGATCATGCGGACGGTCACCTTGCCCGGCAGCTCCTCGAGCAGCGCCGTGCGGTCGTCCGCCGACATCTCCTCGAGCACGGCCGCCGCGTCCGCATCGGACAGCGTGTGCAGCAGGTGCTCCTGGGCGTCGAAGGAGAGGTGCTCGAACACGTCGAACGCGCGCTCGCGATCGAGCAGACGGAAGGCGACGGCCTCCTGCTCGGCCGGGAGACGGTCGATCGCCTCGGCGACGTCCGGGATCTCGCCGCCGCGCAGCCGCTGCTTCAGGCGGTCGAAGCGCCGCTCGGCGATGCACAGCGCCAGCTCGGCGCTGAGCGTGCCGATCGGGTCGGCGTCGACGGCGTCAGGCGCAGCCTGCGTGACGCCTGCGTCGGAGGGGGTCGGGTTCATCGCTCTGCCTCGTCTGCATGGCCGCACCTCCGGGGGACGACGCGCCGCCTCGAGCGCGGCGACGCCAACCTCGATTGTATCGGGACGGCTGCACCTTCCGCCCGTGTCGCGCACGCGCCAGGCTGGTCGCGAGGAGAGCGAGGATGGCTGAGGTCCTGATCGTCTACGCGACCGAGCTCGGGCACACCCGGCGGATCGCGGAGAGGGTGGCCAGCGAGATGCGTTCGGCCGGCCACCAGCCGTCCGTCGTGAGCTCCGACGCGGCGCCCGAGCTCGATCGCTTCGACGCCGTCATCGTCGGCGCGCCCGTGCGCACGAGCGTCTTCGTGCCCGCGATCGAGGACTACGCCCGCGACCACGCGGGCGACCTCGCGGGTCGCCCCAGCGCCCTCTTCTCGGTCTGCGCTCCCGACGACCACGACGATCGCGGCTGCCGCGACGCGCTCGACGCCTACCTGCGCACGCTGCTACAGGAGACCGGCTGGCACCCCGACGTCATCGCCAGCTTCGCCGGCGTCCGGCCCTACACCCACATCGGCTTGGCGCACCGCGTCCTGACCGCCGGCGCTTCGCAGGCGGCCGACCACGAGGTGGGCGCCACCGACTGGGACGCCGTGTCGGGCTTCGTCGAGGCCTTCGTGCACCACCTGCAACGCGCCCAACGCGCGCAGGCCGTCAGTTCAGCTCATCCAGCGTCAACCTGAAGCTCGGGACGTACAAGGCGACGAAGCGGTCGACCTCGGGGTCGCCCAACGCCTCCAGCCCGCGGCGGATCGACGCCTCGGCGCGCTCGAACTCGCGGTTGCCCGCCTTCGCCTCCTCGATGCACTTGAGGTAGGCGCAGAGCTTGTCGGCCAGCTTGACCATCCGCCACGCCTCGGCGTCCTCGGCGCGGGCGAACAGCAGCGGCTCGTACGCAGCGCGCAGCGGTTCCGGCACCATCTCGAGCAGCTTCTGCTTGGCGACCTCGCCCAGGTCGGCGACGGCGTCCCGCACCTGCGGGTTGAAGTACTTGATCGGGCTCGGCACGTCGCCGGTGATGACCTCCTCGGCGTCGTGGAACACGGCGAGCAGCGCGGTGCGCTCCGGGTCGACGGCCTCCCGCCCGAGGCGCTCGTTCTGCAGCAGCGCGAGCGCATGGGCGATCATCGCCACCTGCAGGCTGTGCTCCTGGATGTTCTCGGTCGACGTGTTGCGCATGAGGCCCCAGCGCTGGATGAACTTCATGCGGGAGAGGTAGGCGAAGAAGTGACTCACGGG
>JAABRV010000033.1 GCA_011390735.1 Trueperaceae bacterium
CCTGGTCGCGGGCGACAGCCCGCGAGCGTACGCCCTGCGACCGGAGGTCGTCGCCGTCGGCTCCGCCCCCGTCACCTCCCGAGCCGAGGCACGCGATCGCCTGCAGCGAGAGGCAGGGACCCGGGCGTCGCCCAACAACCTCCGCGCGCGCGGCACCAGCTTCGTCGGCCGCGAGCGCGAACGGCTCGAACTCGCGAGGCTCATGGCCCTGCCCGATCGCCGGCTGATCACGCTCGTCGGCCCCGGCGGCATCGGCAAGACCCGCCTCGCCCTCCAAGCCGCCTCCGACCAGCTCGCGTCCTCGCGCTTCCCGGACGGCGTCTTCCTCGTCGAGCTCGAGGACGCGATCGCCGTCGACGAGGTCGTACCGCGCATCGTCGCCTGCCTGGGGCTGTCGCTCGATCCCGAACGCGAGCCGCTCGAACAGCTGACCCGCGCCCTACACGATCGCGGGCTGCTGCTGGTGCTGGACAACCTCGAGCACCTACCCGACGCTGCGCCCATCGTCACGCGACTGCTGGAGGACTGCCCCCGGATCACCCTGCTCGCCACGGCACGCGACCGACTCCAGGTGGAGGCCGAGTGGATCTTCCCGGTGCATGGGATGCCGAGCCCGGACGACGACACGGGCGAGGAGGGGACGCTCGCCTGGGGGGCGTTGGCGCTCTTCGAGACGCGCGCCCAGCGCTCGAACCCCGCCTTCCGGCTGGGCCCGGAGGATGCCCGGCACGCGGTCGAGATCTGCCGGTTGACCGGTGGTAGCCCGCTGGCCATCGAGCTCGCCGCCGCCCACGTCAGCGTGATGTCCCTGGCGGACATCGCCACCGGGATCCGCGACGACCTGGACTTCCTGCAGGCGACGACGCGGACGACCCCGGACCGCCACCGGAGCCTGCGGGTCGTCTTCGAGCACTCTTGGCACCTGCTGCACGAGGACGATCGGGCCTGCCTGCGCAAGCTGGCCGTGTTCCGGGGAGGGTTCACCCGCGAGGCCGCAAGCACGGTGGCCGATGCGACGCTCCCCGTGCTGACCTCGCTCGTCGCGCAGGCGCTGGTGGTCCGCGTCCACGGCGACCGCTACGAGCGCCATCCGCTGCTGCACCAGTACACCTGGGAGAAACTGACCGAACGGCCCACGGAGCTCGACCTCTGCCAGCGCCGGCACGCCGCATGGGCGCTCGATCTGGCCACGGCCGCGCAGCGACGGCTGAACACGACGACGGGCGCCCATTGGCTCGACCGCCTGGACAAGGAGCACGCCAACCTGCGCGCCGCGCTCGGGTGGGCGGACGAACGGCGTGAGACGCAGACCCTGCTCCAGCTCACGACCGCGCTTGCGGACTTCTGGATCCGCCGCGGGCACCACGGCGAGGCGCTGCACTGGTTCGAGCGGGTATCGGCCCACGCCGACGCGATCGCCGACAAGCGCCAGCTCGCGCGCGCGCTGCAGCAACATGCCTTCGTGGTCGTGCTGCAGGGGAACACCGAGGCCCCGACCGAGCTGCTGGCCCGCAGCCACTCGCTCCTTCGCGAGTGGGGCGACGACGTCGGCGCGGCCCGCGCGCAGTCGCACATGGGCATCGTGGCCGTGTACCAGAACCGCTACGACGACGCCGCTGCGCATTACCTGGAGGCGCTGGACGCCATGCGCCGCACGGGGTGCAGCGACACCATCGCGCGCCTGCTCAACAACCTCGGCGACGTGGCGCGCTTCCGTGGCGACCCGGCGACGGCGCGCGGGCATTACGAGGAGAGCCTCGCGCTCGTGCGCGCCCTCGGCGACCACCAGATGGTGGCCAACGTCCTGGGCAGCCTGGCGATCGTCGCGCTCGAGGACGACCGCGTGTCGGAAGCGCGCGCGTGCCTCCGCGAGAGCGTCCAGCTCCTGCGCGATCTCGGCATCACCTTCAGCCTGCCGACGGCCTTCGGGCAGGTGGCCGCCCTGGCCACCGGCACGAGGCGTCCGCTCGATGCCGCGCGACTCTGGGGGGCGGCCGAGTCCCTCAGGAAGCGCATCGGGGCCCCGCTCGAGCCGTTCGAGCGGCCGTGGTACGACGCGACCGTCCGGCGGGCGCGCGAGCAGGCGCGCGGCCGCACGTTCGACGCGGCCTGGGCGGACGGATGGCGCCTCGCGGAACGGGACGCGGTCGCGCTGGCCCTCGGCGTCACCGAGACGACCACGCCGTCGACGCGGCACCCGTGAGCGCCGGCCGCCGGGCCCGCACCTGGCCTCGAGCCCGCCGGTCGGTGGCTAGGCTGCCGAGACGAGCGACCCCACGGCCATGAGCAGCAGGGCGACGAGCGCGAACGCCAGCGCCGCCGGCCCGCCCCAGCGCCCCAGGCTCCACGGCGGGTCGGCCACCGGCCCGTGGCGGCGCGCCTGCAGCAGCATCGGCAGCGTGATCAGCGCCAGCACCAGCGCGGTGGCGCCGGCCGCCAGCCGCAGCCAGTCGAGGAAGTGCCAGGCGCCGAGCCATAGGACCAGCAGTGACGGCAGGGTGGCCAGTAGCCACGCCGCCCGCGGCGAGGCGCCCGTGCGCTCATGCACGATGTCCGCCAGCGCCAGCGACACCGACCAATAGCTGGTCAGCAGCGCGACCAGGACGAGCAGCGACCCGGCCGTGCCCGCCCACGGGCCGACCGCCGCCGCGACGCCGACGATGGCGACCTCGGTCACCTCCGACGGGACGGCCAGCGCGACGAGCGCGACCCCCGCCGTGAGCACGCCGTTGACGGCGAGCCCGACCGCGATGGCCCGCACCGCCGCGCGGGCGTCGGGCATGAGCCCCTTCACCACCTGCGGCACGCTGTAGAAGGTCCAGTAGGCGTACATGACCATCCCGTAGAGCGCCAGCCACGCCGTCGCGCCGCCGCCGCCGGCCGGGTCGAGCCGCAGCGGCGTGCCCAGCGCGCCGACACCGATCGCGACGAGGAGGGCGACCAGCACCGCGGCGCCATAGCGCTCGGCGACGCCGACGGCCTTGAGCCCGAAGAAGACCACGCCGGCGGCGGCCGCGAAGACCAACGCCTCGGCCAGCCGCGCCGGGGCGCCGGTCAGCGCGGCCACGATCTCCCCGGCGCCCGCGACGTAGGCGGCGAGGTTGGCGAGGAAGGCGACGGCCAGGAGCGCGAAGACGAGCCAGGTGAGCGCCCGGCCGACGGCGCCGCGGAAGACGTAGAGGCGCATGAGCTCGACGACCTGCAGCGGCCGGCCGGTGCGGAAGAGCACCTCGGCGAGCATGAGGTGCACCAGCGCGCTGGCGGCCCAGGCGAGCGGCAGGACGACCGCGAGCCCCAGCAGCCCGACCCGCTCGGCGAGGTAGGGCACGGCCATGATGCCGGCGCCGACGCCGGCGCCGACCATCAGCGACGTCGCCTCCCAGGGCGTGAGACGGTGCTCCCTCATGCGCCCCTCCCCCGTCGACGGCGCGACCGCGTCACAGCGTCGCGATCTCCACGTACGGCACGCGGCCATCGAGGCGGGTGGCCGGGTCGTCGGACCAGGAGAGCGCCACCAGGTCGCTGCGGTAGGTGACGTGCGGGCGGCGGCGGACGACCGGGAGCAGGGGGTCGTCGTCCGCGAGGCCGACCATCAGGAACGCGAGGCCGCGAGCCTCCGCCGCCGCGGTGGCGGCACGCAGCAGCGCGCGGAGGACGGCCGGGTCGTCGTCGGCGACGCAGACGCGGGCCGCGAACGCCAACGCGATCGCCTCCCCCGGCGGCGTGAGCGGCCGCGCGCCGAGCCACCGCGCCGCCAGGTCGTAGACGGGACGCAGGCGCCGCAGCGCCGGCCCGTAGTCGTCGACCACGTCCTGCTTGTACGCCGACTGCTCCCACACGGCCATCGTGCCGACGACGCGGCCGCCGCGCCACGCCACCTGCACGTCCTCGGGCCGCAGGCCGCGCAGCGTGGCGCCGTCCGCGAAGGCCGCGGCCGTGGTCACCGGGAAGAACTGCCGCCGGGGGCCGTGGGCCTCCCAGGAGGCGAGGACGTCGGCGAGGGCGGTCGCGTCGGCGGGCCGCACCTCGATGCCGCCGCGGGCCGCGGGATCGCGCGGCGGACGGCCGCCGGGCACCTGCCGGCTTGGGGTGCGGTCCGGCCGCAGCACGATGGCGCAGGTCGTCAGCCCGCCCACGCGCGCCCCCCGCAGGCCGGCCGGCAGCCGCGGGCCCGCCAGCGCGCGGGCCGCGCGCGGGTTCTCGCGCGCGATGACGCCGAAGGAGAGCATGCCGGGCGGCGTGCGCTCGCGCAGCAGGCGCGCCCCGCGCGTGACGAGGCCGCGGCCGCGGGCCCAGGGCGCGACGCGGATCTGGCCGACGTAACCGACGCGCGTCGGCTCGCCGCCGACGTACGCCCCCTGCTCCGCGCGGCAGGCGACACCGGCGAGCGCCCCGTCGGCGCGCCGGCGCGCCACGACGACGTCGCAGGGGTCGCCCATGATCGTGGTGCCGAGGAAGTAGTCCGGCTCGCGGGCGAAGCGGACGGCGACGTCGCCCGGCATCGCCACCGACCCCACCAGCGCGCGGACGTCGGGCTCGTCGGCGCGGGTGGCGAGACGCACCTCGAACTCGGCGCTCACCGCGTCCCCAGGCGCAGGTCCTGCTTCTCGGACGACGCGCGCCGGAACAGCGGGTTGTAGGCGCAGTACACGGCGAGGCGCTCGAGCGAGTGGAGGTGCGTGGCGGGGTCGAGGGCACGCCTCACGATCGAGCCCGGGCTGCTCCAGCGCCGGCGGCAGCGCCAGCCGACCTCGCTGAGCTCGTCGGCGGTCATGCGCGCCGGTCGGAAGGCGGCGTGGTTGAAGCGGTAGTCGGGGTGCAGCCACCAGCGGCCGTCGTACAGCAGCCGGCCCTCCTCGGCGAGGCGGGCGTAGAGCGGGGTGCCCGGGTAGGGCATGAGCACGTTGAAGGCCGCGAAGGCGAAGCGCTGGCGAATCGCCCACGCGCAGGTCGCCTCGAGCGACGCCGCCGTGTCGTGGTCGAAGCCCAGGACGAAGGCCGCCCAGGTCTGCAGGTGATGCGCGCGCAGCGCGGCGACCTCGTCGGCATACGCCGGCGAGGCGCACAGGTTCGGCCCCTTGCGTGCCTCGCGCAGGCTGTCGGGGTCGAGCGATTCGAAGCCGATGACGTTGCCGAGGCAGCCGCTCTCCGCGAACGCCCGCAGCATCTCCGGGTCGTGGGTGTGGTCGACGCTCGCCTGCGACACCCAGCGGACGCCGAGCGGCGCCAGCGCCTGCAGCAGCTCCTTGGTGGCGTCCGGGTCGGCGACGAGGTTGTCGTCGACGAAGAAGAGGTCGCGCCGGCCGCTCGCCTCGATCTCGGCGACGACCTCCGCCACGGGCCGCGCGTGGTGGCGGTGGTCGAAGTAGGCGCCGACGGCGCAGAAGGCGCAGCGGTAGGGGCAGCCGCGGCCGAACTGGACGAGCGCGACGGGCAGGTAGCCCTTGCCACGGTAGAGGTCGCGCCGCGGGCGGGCGCCCGGCTGCGGCGTGCCGCAGGCGCCGTGGTAGCGGGGCGCCAGCCGCCCGTCGTGCGCGTCCCGGAGCACCTGCGGCCACACCGTCTCGGCGTCGCCGGTCACCAGCGCGTCGGCGTGCTCGGCGACCTCGTCCGGCAGCAGCGTCGCGTGCATGCCGCCCATGACCACGGGCACGCGCCGCTCGCGGTAGGCGTCGGCGAGCTCGTAGGCGCGGCGGGCGGTGAAGGTCTCGACGGTGATCGCGACGAGGTCGGTGGGGGCGTCGGGGTCGAAGGCGTCGACGCGGTCGTCGAACAGGCTGAGGTCGACGCCGTCCGGCGTGAGCCCGGCCAGCAGGCCGAGCTGGAGCGGCTCCATGCGGGCCTCGTCGACGAAGCGCTCGTCGTGCGCCGTGCAGCCGAGCGTCGGCTTGACGAGGGTGACGTGCACCGCCGGCCTCCCCTGCACGATCGCGGGTTCGTCACGGATCGCGATCGCGATGAGGACAGCGTACGACGGCGCCCCGCCCTCACCCCCGCAGGGCCTGCAGCGCGACCTTGGCGATCGCCGGCAGCTTGAAGCTGAACAGGTGCCGCTGCCAGAAGAGCTCCTGCTTGTCGCTGACCGTCGACTCGCTGAAGCGCGCGATCTCGCCGCGGAGCTTCGGGTCGGCCGTGGGGTCCCCCCCGTTGGCCATCGCGGCGTTGAGCCGCTCGCGCAGCGCGCGGGCGCCGGCGATGCCGTCGGCGACGGCCTTCGCCCGCTGCTCGCTGATGTAGCCGTAGCGGCGCTTGAGCTCGTTGAGCCGCTCGGCGGCGTCGTAGGTCGCGTCGACGAGCCGGGCCCGCGTCATCCACTCGGTCTCGTAGTTGAGGATGTGCTCCCAGCTCGGCTGCACCAGCAGCTGGCGGTGCTCCTCGAGCGTGTGCGCGAGCTTGCGGAAGCCGAACTCCTCGGGGTCCTCGAAGATCTGGCTGCCGGGGTCGAGGAACGGGCCCATCGGCGAGATGAAGGCCTGCAGCCGCTTGTCGCCGAACTGGAAGAGGCGCTCGCAGTAGTCGACCGTCTCCATGACCGACTCGTAGGTCTGGTGCTGCAGGCCGATCATGTAGAAGACGTCGATGCGCGTGCAGCGCAGCTTGAGCGCCTCGCGCAGCATCTCCTCCATGTCCTCGTTCTCGTAGCCCGCCTGGCCCTCCAGCGCGTGCCGCACCTTGCGGTCGTGGCTCTCGGGGCTCACCTCGAAGCTCCACTTGTGCAGCTTGGCATCGATGTGGCGCAGGAAATCGACCGGCGGCACGTCGAAGAACTCGAACATGACGTCGTTCTTCACGCCGCGGGCGGCGATCTCGTCGATGGCCGCGCGTGCGTAGCGCAGGCCGCCCTGCAGCAGGTCGCCGGGGATGACGATCGTGCCGCGCGACAGCCGCGCGATGGCCGCGAGGTTGTCGGCCAGGTTGGCCGGGCTGCGGTAGACGGGCTTCTTGCGCAGCGTCATGTGGCTGCAGGTGGTGGCCGAGCTGCCGCAGGTGATGCACTCGTAGGCGCAGCCCTTGAGGGGCAGCACCATCGTCGTGGGGTTGCGCAACCAGCCGTTGAAGGGCAGGACGCCGGACAGGTCGCGGTAGCGGATCGCCATCTCGATGAGCAGCTCGGGCTTCACGTCGACGTAGTCGAGCGTCTGCGGGACGAAGCTGAGCGGGTTGATGCGGACCTCGCCGGCGGCGTCGCGCCAGGTGAGGTTGGGGATCTGGGCCAGCACGTCGTCGCCCGGCGCGCCCGCCTGCAGCGCCAGCAGCAGCTCGTGCAGCGGCGGCTCGGTGCTGTCGCCGCGCAGCACGTAGTCGATCTCCGGGTACGCCATCAGCTCCGCGTGGAAGTAGGTCGAGGAGAGCCCGCCGAAGATCACCGGCACGTCCGGGTGGACCTCCTTGGCGATGCGCGCGATCTCGATGGCGCCGTGGCAGTGCGGCATCCAGTGCAGGTCGATGCCGATCATCCGGGGCTTCTGGCGCGCCAGGAAGCGCCGCACGTCGAAGCGCTTGTCGGTCAGCATGCGCAGCGCCACGTTGGTGATGCGGACCTCCATGCCGCGCTCCTGCAAGTAACCGGCCATGGTCAGGAAGCCGATCGGGTAGAGCTCGAACATGACGGACGACGGCACCATGTCGGAGACGGGGCCGTACAGGATCGACTTCTCGCGGAAGTCGTAGACGCTCGGGGGGTGGAGAAGAAGCAGGTCCATCGAAGCCCTCGGCATGCCCGACACCTTACGTGGGCGCGCGCGTCCCCGAGCGTGCGCCCGCTACCGATGGGGAGGCCCGTCGCATGGCCGGACCGTCGGCCACCCGGACCCGGCATGCCACGCGCCACACCCCGGGACATCCGACCCTTGTGAACGCGGGGGTGACCCACATCAGGACCCCGTGGTAATCATGGAGGACGCCGTCGCCGTTCGGGCCGCGCCCGCCGCGACGCCCCGAGGAGCCGTCAGCATGCCCACATCCCCCGACACCCGCACCGTGCTGGCCAAGTTCGACGTCACCGACGCCGACCTCGAGCTCGTCCGCGAGGCCGGTCGGCACCTGCTGCCGCAGGTCGAGGCCTTCGTCCAGGACTGGTACGCCTGGCTGCGCGGCCACGAGGAGTTCGACACCTTCTTCGGCGACGCCGACGCGCTGCTGGCCCACGTGCAGGCGCAGCAGGTGCGCCACTGGAAAGGCTTCCTCGAGGCCCGCGTCGACGACGCCTACCTCGCGGCGCGGCGCCACGTCGGCGCGGTCCACGGCCGCATCGACCTGCCGAACCTGATCTACCTCTCCGGCATGTTCATGTCCGACAAGCTCCTGCGCGACCGCCTCGCGGCCGTCGAGCCGCCGCCCGAGCGGCTCCCGGAGATGCTCGCCGCGGTCGAGAAGATGATCTTCCTCGACACCTTCCTGGTGCTCGACCAGATCCACGCCACCCAGCGCGAGGCGGCCGAGCGGGCCGCCGAGGAGAACGCGCTGCTCGAGGCCCGCAGCGAGGCGCTGCTGGAGCAGGCCACCCCCGTCACGCCCATCTGGGAGGGGATCCTGCTGCTGCCGCTCATCGGCGTGCTCGACTCGAGCCGCACCCAGGAGATCATGACCAAGACGCTGTCGATGATCTCCGAGACGCGCACCAAGGTGTTCATGCTCGACATCAGCGGCGTGCGCACGGTCGACACCGCGGTGGCCAACCAGCTCGTCAAGATCACCCAGGCGACGCGGCTGATGGGCTGCGAGGCGATCGTGTCGGGCATCTCGCCCGAGATCGCCTTCACCATGGTCGAGCTCGGCGTCGGCATCGGCCAGATCCGCACCACGGCCACCCTGCGCGACGCCTTCGAGATCGCCCTGACGCTCGTCGGCGACGGTGCACGCCTGCGGCCCGACGCGGCCCGGTCGCGGCCGGACGCCGGCGCCTGAGGGCCGCGGTGAGCGAGCCGGGGGCGGAGGGCTGGGCCGGCCAGGCCGAGGGCGGCGCGGCGGTGGTCACGAGGATCGGCGGGGCGCTCGTCGTCACCCTGCCGCGCGAGCTGAGCGACGCGACGCTCGCCTCGCTGCGCGGCGGCCTGATGGCGCGGCTGCATGCCGCGCGCGCCCGGGCGATCGTCTTCGAGGCCTCGGGCCTCGACATGATCGACGCCCGCGAGTTCGCCGACCTCTCGACCGTGGCGCGCTCGGCCGCGTGGTTGGGCGTGCGGCCGATGCTCGTCGGCCTCTCCGCCGGCATCGTCGGCTACCTGGTGCACACCGGCGTCGAGACGAGCGCCTTCGAGCCCTACCGGACGCTCGAGGACGCGCTGACGGCGCTGTCCGCGGGGAGCGACGCGGTCGCCGCCGCGCCCGGGAACGAGCCGACCCCGTGAACGCGGAACGCTTCGAGATCGTCCGGCGCCTCGACCTGCAGCTCGCCGTCCTCCGCTGCCAACGCTCCGCCCTGCTGCTGGGCGCGACCGAGCTGGAGCGATCCGTGATCGCCACGATCGTCAGCGAGCTCGGCTCCAACGTCCTCAAGTACGCGGCGCCCGGGACGCTCGAGGTGCGGCGGCTGCGGCGCGACGGCGCGTCGGAGATCGAGATCACCGCCTACGACGCGGGGCCCGGCATCGCGGACGTCGAGCTGGCGCTCTCCGACCACTACAGCAGCGGCCGGACGCTCGGCCTCGGCCTCCCCGGCGTGCGCCGCATGGCGGACGAGCTCGAGATCCGCGCCAACCCCGACGGCGGCACCACCGTGCGGGTGCGGAAGCGCCTCAGCGGGTCGGGACCCCGGCCCGACGGCGACGGCGACGCCGGCGGACCCGGGGGCCGGCGTGTCGCCGTGGGCATCGGCGCCGAAGCGCGGGCCGCCGCCGTGGCCGCGGCCGGCGACCGCTGGCAGGCGGCGGCCGCCGTCCGCGCGCGCGGCGGGAGCCGCGTCGCGGGCGACCTGGCGACCGTCGTCGACGGGGGCGACCACGTCCTGCTCGCGATCGTGGACGCCACCGGCCACGGGCCGGCGGCGCACGGCGTCGCCCACGAGCTCATCGGCCGGCTGCGCGAGCGGTTCGCCGCCGCGGACGACCCCGGCGACGTCGCCGCGCTGCTCCGCCACCTCCACGAGGCCTGCATCGGCACCATCGGCGCAGCGGCGGGCATCGCGGTGGTCGACACGCGCGACGCGCGCCTCGCGTACCTCGCCGTCGGCAACGTGCGCGCGGCGGTCGTCGGCGCGCGGCCGTTCACCGGCGTGTCGCGCGACGGCGTCCTCGGCCGCCGCTGGCCGACGCCCTTCGTGCAGCGCGCCACGCTCGAGCGCGGCGACCTGGCGCTCCTGTGGACCGACGGCCTCCCCGAGTCGCTGGCCAGGACGCTGCGCGACCGGCGTCACGCGCCGCATCCGGGCGAGGCGGTCGCGCGGCTCGCCGACCGGCTCGTCGAGACGCATGCCAGGCGCCACGACGACGCCGCCTGCCTGCTGATGCGGTGGCACGGTTGACGCCGCTCGGCACGCTGGCGATCGTCAGCGTCGGCCGCGAGCGCGTCCGCCGCAAGGCGTTCGACGTCGTCCGCGCGCTCGGCGGCGATCGCGACGTGGCGGCGCGCGTCGCCGGCGAGGTGTCGGACGCGGTGCGCTGGCTGGAGCGCCACGCGCGCGAGCCGCGCCTCGAGGTGGCGCTCGACGCCGCCGACGGGCGGGTCGCGGTCGCCTTCGGCTTCGCGTGGTCGGCACCCGACGGGGGCGACGGTCCGGGCGCCACGCTTCCGGGGAGCGAACGCGCGCCCCGGCGGCTCGCCTACACGCTCCGCGGCGCGACCGCGGCCCCCGAGGCCGTGGCGCGGGCGCGCGCGGTCGTCGCCTCGCGCTCGCGCGAGGAGCTCTTCGCCGGCCTGGAGGCGAGCAACGAGGCCCTGTCGCGCGCCACCGCCGAGGCGCAGCGGGCCGCCGCGGCCAAGGCCCGCTTCCTGGCGCACATGAGCCACGAGATCCGCACTCCCATGAACGCGATCCTGGGGATGAACCGCCTCGCGCTGGGCACCGAGCTGACGGCGCGCCAGCGCGGGTACCTGGAGAAGGTCGAGTCGTCGTCCCGCCACCTGCTGGCGATCGTCGACGACGTCCTCGACGTGTCCAAGATCGAGGCCGGCAGGGTCGATCTGGAGAGCGCCGACCTCGGCCTCGCGCACCTGCTCGACGACGTGGCCACCCTCGCCGGCGGCGCCTGCGCCGACAAGGGCCTGCGGCTGCGGGTGGAGGTGGCCGCCGACGTCCCCGGCACGGTGCGGGGCGACGCGCTGCGGCTGCGGCAGGTGCTGGTCAACCTCGTGACGAACGCCGTGAAGTTCACCGAGCGCGGCGGCGTGACGGTGTCCGTCACGACGGCCCCCGCGCCGGACGGCCGCGTCGGCCTGCGCTTCGCCGTGCGCGACACCGGCATCGGCCTCGACGAGGCGCAGCGGCGCCGGCTCTTCCAGGCCTTCGCCCAGGCCGACCCGACGATCGCCCGGCGCTTCGGGGGCACCGGGCTCGGCCTCGCCATCTGCAAGAGCCTGGTCGAGCTGATGGGCGGCGAGATCGGCGTCGAGAGCCGGCCGGGCGCCGGCTCGACGTTCTGGTTCACCGCCCGCTTCGACCCGACCACGGCGGACCCGGCGGCCCCCGCCCCGCCGCCCGCCGCGGCGCCCGCGCTCGACGCCGGCGCCCGCCTCCTGCTGGTCGAGGACCACCACCTCAACCAGGAGGTCGCGGTCGGACTGCTCGCGGAGTTCGGCCTGCGCGCCACGGTCGTCGGCGACGGGCAGGCGGCGCTCGACGCCCTCCGCGCCCGGCCCTTCGACCTGGTGCTCATGGACGTGCAGATGCCGCTGATGGACGGCCTCACCGCCACCCGCCGGCTGCGCGCCGACCCCACGCTGCCGGACGTGCCCGTGATCGCGATGACCGCCGGTGCCCTGGCCGACGACCGCGAGGCCTGCCTGGCCGCCGGCATGAACGACGTGGTCACCAAGCCGATCGACCCCGGCGACCTGCGCCGGGCGCTGGCCCGCTGGCTGCCGATGCGGGGGGCCGCCTCGGCGAGCGACCCGGCGACGAGCGAGACACCGGCGCCGGCCGCCGAAGCGCCGAACGGGGCGACCGCGCCGGACGAGGCAGCGGCACCGGCGGCGACCGGCGACCCGTCCGACGCTCTCCCGCGCGACGTCCCGGGGCTCGACGTCGCCCGCGGCCTGCGCTACGCCCGCGGCCGCCCCGACCTCTACCTGCGTCTCCTGAGGGGCTTCGTCGACGACCAGCGCGACCTGCCGGCCCAGTTGCGCGCGGCGCTGGCGCGCGACGACCTGGCGGCGGTCGAGCGCCTCGCGCACACGCACCGCGGTCTCGCCAGCGGCCTGGGGGCGACCGCGCTGGCGCTGGCCGCGGAGTCGCTCGAGGCGCGCGTCAGGGGCGGCGAGCCCAGGCCGGCGATCGACGCGGCCGCCCATGAGCTGAGCGAGCGCCACGCGCGGCTCTTCGGGGCGCTCGACGACGCGGCGGCGGGCGGCGGCGCGCCGCGCGACGGCCTCAGGACGACGGGCTGACGTCTGCGGGGCGCGGCCCACGGGCCGCCGCGTCGCGGAACCGCGCCGCGGTGCCCAGCAGCCCGGCGACGAACACCAGCTCGCCGACGTTGGCCACCGGCGGCGCGTAGGTGCCCCACGCGGGGCCGCCGGCGGCCGCCACGAACATGACGCCGGCCGCGACGGCCAGCCACGGCCAGCGGCGGGCGCGCCACAGCGCGACACCGACGATCCCCACGACGACGACCATGACGATCGCCACCACCGGCCCGGGCCCGACCCGATACGCCTCGGTCTCGGGGCCGCAGAAGTAGGCGGGCGTGAGCGTCGCCGTGTAGCGGATGGCGTCGCCGATGCAGCCCAGGCGCAGCTCCACGCCCGAGAACGGACCGACGTCGCCGAAGACGACGCCGATGGCGTACGGCAGGTCGACGGCGAGGAGGAGGGCGGCGAGCGCCCAGAAGGCGGCGCGACCGAGGGCGTGCCGCGCCCACGCGAGCCCGGCCGAGCGAGCGATCGCGCCCGCCGCCAGCACGAACGCCGGCAGCATCGTCCAGTGCCAGGCGAGGGCCGGCACGCTGAGCGCGTAGAGGAGCTCGCCCTCGCCGATGAAGCGCCCGAGGCCGATGCGGGCGTTGTCGTACCAGAGCAGCGCCGTCGGCGCCAGCACCCACGCGAGCGCCGGCGGTCGCCCGGCGCGCGCCCACACGCGCCCGCCCCACGTCCACAGCGCCAGCTGTGCCGCGGAGAGGACGAGGTACAGGACCGAAATCAACGTCGTGCCCGTCCCGGAACCATGGCCCGAAGTCTACGCGACCGCCCTTGCCGACCCGCGGGGCGTTTGACCGCATGCGAGTCCGCAGGATATACGTACGGACGTCACGTTGCTCGTCCGACCCATCGCCCCCGCATCGCGTCCCGGGGCCTGGGGCTCCCAGACCCCGTCCTCCACGGGGCCGCACCTCTCGAAAGGAGCCACCATGAAGCGATTCGTCACGATCCTGGCCGGACTCGCTCTAGCCATCGCCGGCGCAGCCCACGCGCAGTCCTTCCTCACGATCGGTACGGGCGGCGTCACCGGCGTCTACTACCCGGTCGGCGGCGCCACCGCGCGCATCGTCAACGAGGCCGGCGTCGGCCTGCGCCTCACCGTCGAATCCACCGGCGGCTCGGTGTTCAACGTCAGCGCCATCCGCGCCGGCCAGCTCGACCTCGCCCTGGCCCAGTCCGACGTCGCCTACCAGGCGTTCAACGGCCAGGCCGCCTTCGAAGGCGACGCCTTCGACGGCCTGCGCGTGATCATGGGCCTGCACCCCGAGCCGATGCACCTCGTGTGCCAGAACGACGCCGGCGTCGAGAGCTTCCGCGACATCGCGGGCAAGCGCGTCTCGATCGGCAACCCGGGCTCCGGCATCCTCAACACCGTGCAGGCGATGCTCGCGGCCTACGGCATGAGCGAGAGCGACATCACGCCGGAGTACCTGCGCGCCGCCGAGGCGCCGGACTTCCTGCGCGACGGCCGCATCGACTGCTTCTTCTACACGGTCGGCATCGGCGGCGCGGCGATCCGCGACATCACCGCCACCGCCGACGTGAGCCTCGTCGAGCTCGACGACCCCGAGCTGCAGACGCTGATCGACGAGTTCCCCTACTACGCCTTCGCGACCGTGCCCGCGGGCACCTACGGCAACCAGGACGAGGACCTGACGCTCTTCGGCGTCAAGGCGCTGTTCGTCTCCAGCACCGACCTGTCCGAAGACAACGCGTACGCGATCGTCAAGGCCGTCCTCGACAACCTCGCTGCCTTCCAGGCGATCCACCCGGCGCTCTCCACCCTGACGGCGCAGGACTTCCTCTCCGGCCTCGGCGCGCCGCTGCACGCCGGCGCCGAGCGCGCGTACCGCGAGGCGGGCCTCTACTGACCCGCGACGTCCCACGGCCGCACCCTTGGCCCGAAGGACGCCTCACCGCACCGTGACCACGCGCCCGGGGCGCCGCGACCGTTGCGGCGCCCCGGGCCCATCACCGGACGGCGCGCCGGGCGATGCGCCCGCAGGAGGTACCGCCGCATGCCACCCCGACACGACGACGACGCGCCGGAACGCCGCGAGCCACCGACCACCGACGACGTCGCGCGGGGGGCGGCGCCCGACGACACGCACTTCAGCATCGACCAGGTGCTCGCGCAGGCCGCCAAGGACGAGGGCGCCGTCGCGGCGGCGCGCATGGTCGAGGAGGCCGAGTCCGGCGGACGCACCCCCAATGAGTTGATGACCTGGGTCATCTTCGCGCTGGCCCTCGGCTGGTCGCTCTTCCAGCTCTCGATCGCCAGCGTCTGGGTGCTCGACGCCACCCGCGCCCGCGCCTTCCACCTGGCCTTCGCCCTGCTGCTCACCTTCCTCGTGTTCCCCGGGCGCCGCCGCCGCGGCGCCAAGCGCATCCCCTGGTACGATTACCTCTTCGCGATCGTGTCGAGCGCGGGGGTGCTGTACCTGGTGGTCGACTACATCGGGATCCAGAACCGCTTCGGCATCCCCATCCAGCGCGAGGTCTGGCTCGGCAGCATCACGATCATCCTGCTGCTCGAGGCGACGCGCCGCAGCCTCGGCCCCGCCTTGGCCGTCATCGGCGGCGTGTTCCTGCTCTACGCGATGATGGGCCCGCGCGGCGCCATCCCCTACACGCTGCCCGACCTCATCGCCCACCGCGGCTACCCGATCGACCGCATCATCAGCCAGATGTACGTCACCACCGAGGGGGTGTTCGGGGTGGCGCTCGGGGTGTCGGTGCAGTTCGTCTTCCTCTTCGTGCTGTTCGGCAGCATGCTCGACCGCGCGGGGGCCGGCAAGTACTTCATCGACCTGGCGAACGCCTTCCTCGGCGTGTACCGCGGCGGGCCCGCGAAGGCGGCCGTCGTCGCCTCCGGCATGACCGGCATGGTGTCCGGATCGTCGCTCGCGAACGTCGTGACCACCGGCACCTTCACGATCCCGCTGATGAAGCGCGCGGGCTACCCGGCGCACAAGGCCGCCGGCGTCGAGGTCGCCGTGTCGACCAACGGGCAGCTCATGCCACCGGTGATGGGCGCCGCCGCGTTCATCATCGCCGAGTTCACCGGGCTCCCCTACTTCGACATCGTGCGCGCGGCCTTCGTGCCCGCCGTCATCTCGTTCATCGCGCTGTTCTGGATCGTCCACCTCGAGGCGCTGAAGCTCGGCCTCATGGGCATCGCCCGCGCCCAGCTGCCGTCGCGCTGGCGCACGTTCATCGAGGGGATCCACTACCTGGCACCGCTGGCGGTGCTGATCTACTTCCTGGTCATCGCCCGCACCTCGCCGGCCTACGCCGTCATGTGGGCGATCGTCACGCTGGTGTTCCTCATGCTCGCGCAGGCGCCCGTGCGGGCGCGCATGCGCGGCCAGCCGGCGTGGCCGGCGCTGATCGCGGGCGCGGGCGACGTCATCCGCGGCCTCGAGGCCGGCGCGCGCAACATGGTCGGGATCGCGGTCGCGGTCGCGACGGCCGGCATGGTCGTGGGCACCGTCAACCTCACCGGCCTCGGCCTGCGCCTCACCGAGATCATCGAGTCCGTCGCCAACGCCATCGCCGGCGCCTTCGGCCTCGTCGTCCTGCCGCTCGTCGAGCTCTTCGGCGGCAACCCCGACGCGGCCGCGAACCTGATGGTCTTCTCCGTGGTCCTCGTCATCACCGCCATCGCCAGCCTGATCCTCGGGCTGGGGCTCCCGACGACGGCCAACTACATCGTCATGGCCACGCTGACCGCGCCCGTGATCTACAACCTGGGGCAGCAGTTCGGCTTCGGCTTCCCGCTGCTCGCGGCCCACCTGTTCGTGTTCTTCTTCGGCATCCTGGCGGACGACACCCCGCCGGTGGGCCTGGCCGCCTACGCGGCCGCCGCCATCGCCCGCTCCAACCCCATCCAGACCGGCATCCAGGGGTTCACCTACGACATGCGCACCGCGATCCTGCCGTTCATGTTCATCTTCAACACGCGGCTGCTGCTGTTCGGCGTCGAGAGCTTCTTCGAGGGCGCCTGGGTCTTCCTCTCCGCGCTGCTGGGGATGATGGCCTTCGGCTCCGGCACCCAGCGCTACCTGCTGACCTCGACCCGCTGGTACGAGCAGATCCTGCTGCTGGCGGTGGCCTTCATGCTCATCCAGCCGACCTGGACCACCGACGCGATCGGCCTGGCGCTGGTGCTGCTGATCGCCGGCTGGCAACGACTCCGCATGCGGCGAGCCGAGGCCGCCGCGGCCGTTTGAGGAGGCGCGCGTGTTCAAGAAGGTCCTGATCGCGATCGACGAGGACGACCACGCGGACGCCGCCGTGCGCTACGGCGGCCAGCTGGCGCACGACCTCGACGGGCAGGTCGTCGTCTTCCACGTGGTCCGGCCGCCACCCACGTACGCCACGATGGCCGCGCTCTACCTGCCCGAGGGCGAGCTGCGGCGGGCCGCCACCGAGCACGGCCGCGAGGTGCTGCGGCAGGCGGCGGAGAAGCTGCCCGAGGGCGTGCCCTCGCGCCTGGTGGTCAAGTACGGCGAGCACTCCGAGTGGCGCGAGATCGTGCAGGAGGCCGAGCGCGAGAAGGTCGACGTGATCGTGCTCGGCGCCCACAGCCAGGCGAACTTCGCGCGCCCGGTGCTCGGCAGCACGGCCGAGAAGGTCTCGCGCCACGTCAAGGTGCCGGTGCTGCTGGTGCGCTGAAGCGCGCCCCGGGATGCCCTCGGGGCGACCGACGCCGGCGGCCGTCGGCTGCGGTGTATAAACCCTCATGCCGACCCCCCGCGCCGCCGGTGCCCGCCGACGGGCCACCCGGACCTTCGGACCCCTGCTCGACGGACCGGTGTTCCTGCGCGAGCTGTCGCGCGAGCCGATCGTCATCACCCACGCCCGCGGGGCCGTCCTCTACGACCAGGACGGCAAGGGGTACCTCGACGCGGCGGCCGGCGCGGCCGTCGCGTCGATCGGCCACGGCCGCCGCGAGGTCGCCGACGTCCTGCGCGACCAGGCCATGCGCGTGGCGTACGCCCACCCCTCGGTGTTCGTCACGCCGCCGACGATCGAGCTGGCCGAGAAGATGGTCGCCCGCGCGCCGGCGGGGTTCGACCACGTCTTCTTCACCTCGGGCGGCAGCGAGGCGGTCGAGGCGGCCATCAAGCTCGCCCGCCAGGTGCACCTGGCCCACGGCCGCACGGAGCGGAGCAAGGTCGTCTCGCGCCGCACCAGCTACCACGGCGCCACCTTGGGCGCGCTCGCCGTGACCGATCAGGCCGAGCGCGTGGCGCCGTTCGCCGGCATCCTGCGGGTCGAGCCCAAGATCGCCGCCCACTACCCCTACCGCTGCCCCTGGTGCGCCGGCACGGGCCACTGCGACCTGCACTGCGCCGACGACCTAGAGCGCGTCATCCAGGCCGAGGGCGAGGACCGGGTCCTCGCCTTCATCGCCGAGCCGATCGTCGGCTCGAGCGCCCCCGGAACCGCGGGCGACGCGGCGTACTGGCGGCGCATTCGCGAGATCTGCGACCGCCACCAGGTCGCCTTCATCGCCGACGAGGTCATGAGCGGCAACGGGCGCTCGGGCAGCTGGTGGGCGATGCAGCGCACGGGCGTCACGCCCGACCTCATCACGACCGCCAAGGGCATCGGCGCCGGCTACGCGTCGCTGGGCGCGCTGCTGGTGAGCGGCCGGATGTACGAGGCCTTCCGCGGCCGGCGCGACGACTTCCGCCACGGCCACACCTACTCCGGCCACCCGCTCGCCGCGGCCGTCGGCAGCCTGGTCATCGACGTCATCGAGCGCGAGGGCCTGCTCGAGCGCGTCCGGCAGATGGGCGAGCGGCTGCTGGGGCGCCTGCGCGAGACGCTGGGCGACCACCCCCACGTGGGCGAGGTCCGCGGCCAGGGGCTGCTGCTCGGCGTCGAGTTCGTCGCGGACCGCGCGACCAAGCGGCCGTTCGACCCGGCGCTGAAGCTGCGCACGCGCGTCAGAGGGGCTTGCCTCGAGCGCGGGCTCTACATCTACCCCGGCGGCGGCAGCGCCGGACCGCTCGGCGGCGACCACGTGCTGCTCGCGCCGCCGTTCATCATCGACGAGGACCAGGTCGACGCCATCGCGGGCATCCTGCGCGAGGGGCTCGACGCGGCGCTGGCGGAGCTGCCGATCGGCTGACACGGCCGGCGCTCCCGGCGCCCGGCGCCCGCGGCGGCCGGCGTTCGCGGCGGCCGGTCGGGGACCGGTCTGGGCGCCCCGCGTCAGCCCGCCAGGAGGCGCCGCCGCAGCTCGAGCACGGCCGTGTCCGGCGTCGTGAGCACGGTTCCCCCGGTCGCGGCACGGACCCGCTCGGCCGCGCGCGCCAGCGAGAACTGGGCCAGCGCGACCAGCGCCCCGCCGCCGTGGCGCACGGCCGCCTCGGCGATCAGCGCGTCGTGGCGCTCGGCGTCGCCGGCCTGCAGCGCCGCCAGCGCGCCCGCCACGTGGGCGGTCCGCAGGTCGAGCGGGCGCCCCTGGCGGGCGGCCTCCGCCTCGAACTCCGGGCGCATCGAGTCCAGGGTCGGTGCGAAGGTGGCCAACAGCGCGATCGGCCCGCCCCTCGCCACCGCGGCCGCGACCATCGCCTCGTTGGGCTTCATCACCGGCAGAGGCACGGCGTCGCGGGCCGCCTCGATCGCGCGGCCGAAGGCCGAGCAGGTGAAGAGGACGCCGTCCGCACCGGCGTCGACCGCGTAGCGGGTCAGTGCCACGAAGCGCCGCTCCATCGCGGCGTCCACGCCGCCGGCGCGCTCGAGGTCCGCGGGGAGCGCGTCATCGAGCAGGTGCGCGAGGCGCGCCTCCGGCCAGGCGCGGGCGAAGGCGGTCTCGATCGGCGCCATCGAGGCGCGCATGGCGTGCACGAGCGCGATGCGGGCGGGCATGGGGGCAGGCTACCGTGGGCCGGCCCGTTGACAGCGGCGGCGCGCAACCCCTATCATCGTGGAAAGGTTCGGTTAAACGATTAACCTCTGCTTCTCGACCCCGCGACGCGCGGCAACGGAGGACGGATGGCACGGCTCAAGGACGTGGCGCAACGGGCGGGCGTATCGACCGCGACGGTGTCGAACGTCCTGCGCGACGCCAAGCCGACCACACCCGAGGTGCAGCGACGCGTCCTCGCCGCGGCCGCGGACCTTGGCTACGTGCCGAACCCGCACGCCCAGTCGCTCCGCACCGGCCACAGCCGCGCGCTGGGGCTCGTCGTCCCCGACCTCACCAACCCGTACTTCCCCGCGCTCGTCCAGGCGATCGAGACGACGGCTCGCTCGCTGGGCTACGCCCTCATCGTCATGGACGCGAGGAACGACACCGCCCGCGAGCACGACTCGCTGACCCTGCTCGCCACCTACCGCGTCGCCGGCGTCGTGTGGGTGCCGGTCGACGACCGACCGACCGTCGACTGGCCCTTCCCCATCGTGACCGTCGACCGCCCGCTCGAGGGCTGCGACGCCGTCGTGGCCGACCACGCCCAGGGGGGCGCGCTGGTGGCGGCCCACGCGATCGCCCGGGGGCACCGACGCGTCG
>JAABRV010000034.1 GCA_011390735.1 Trueperaceae bacterium
GCGGCCCAGTAGGCGCGCGAGTTGTCGGACGCGAGCGCGACGAACCAATCGGTCACGGCGGGGCCGAAGCCGCTGAAGCGGGGGGCGGTCATGGCCCAGGCTAACGCCGGCGGGCGCCGGACGGCGGCGACCGGCGCGACGGGTCGCCGCGCACCGCGGCCTGCCGCTCACGCCACCGGCACGTCGAAGCGCTGGAACTCGACGAAGTAACCGTTCGGGTCGCGCACGAAGAACGAGGTCACCGCGTAGCGCTCGTGGTGCGCCGGCGGGCCCTCGGGCACGGCGCCGCGCGCGACGACCTCGCGGTAGGCCCCGTCGACGTCGTCGACGAGCAGGGTCAGCACCACGCGGACGTCCTCGGGGACGGCGTAGCCGCGGTCGCAGAAGCCCCAGTAGCCGCCGCCGTTCTGGGCGCCCGACCCGGGGCTGGCGCGGTAGATGCGGCACACGTCCTGGTCGCGCACGAGCGGCAGGCCGAGCAGTCCGCCGTAGAAGGCGTCCGTCGCTGCCAGGTCGGCGGTGGGCAGGAAGGTGAGCTGACCGGTGGCGGGGAGGGGGGCGTGGGGCATGCCGTCAGCCTAACGTCACCGCCGGCGCGGTTCGCCCGGTGAGCGCTCAGACCGGCAGCCACCACAGCAGGGTGAGCAGCACCAGCTGCAGCGGTAGCGCCGCCCCGGGCACCCCGAAGAGCCCGAGCAGCAGCGACGGCAGGGTGGCGACCAGCGCCGCCACCAGCGTCGCCTCCCAGGCGCCGGCGGCGACGCCCGTCCAGGTCGCGTACTTCTCGAGCGCGACCAGGACCGTCAGCAGCAGCGCGGCGAGTGCCAGGGCCGTCAGCAGCGGGTCCGCGCCGGCGCCGCCGACGCCCACCCAGGCCCGGAGGACCCCCGCCAGCGCGTAGGCGGGCAGCGCGGCGGCCATCAACACGACGACGGGCACGGCCAGTCGTCCGCGCGTGCGTTCGGTCGCCTCGATGGGCACGGTGCCTCGGGGCAGATCGGGACCGAGGGACGCGGCGCCCGCGCGCGCCGCCAACCAGGCCGCGGCGAGCACCCCGAGCGCGGCCACGACCGCCGTGCCCAACGGATCGGCGGCGCTCGCGGCCTGGGTCACGCCCGCCGCGCCACCCACGGGCAGCCGGTCCCCGAGCAGGGCGGGCGCCGCGGCCCAACCGGCGGCGACGGCGCCCACGCTCCAGGCGGCGACCCGCAGGCGGGCGAGGGCGCGTCGGCGGACCAGCGCCGACGCCGCACGCCACGCGAGGGCGCGCCACGGGCGCCGCTCGAGCGAGGGGGGCCTCAGCGACCGGCGTGGGCGCGTCGCCCCCGGCCGATCGTGCAGCGTCGCGAGCAGGCGCTCGCGCTCGGCCGCGTCCGCCTCGCGTCCCGACACCATCCCGGCCACGCCGGCCAGCAGGCGCAGCGTGCGCATCGCCTGCAGCTGGGTCAGCACCAGGCTCTGGGCGGCGAAGCGCGGCGGCCAGCGCGACGCCAGCGAGCGGCGCACGAGCACGAGGGAGGCGGCGGCGAGCCCAGCCGGCGACAGCAACGTGGCCGGGTGCGCCGACGTCAGCGCAGCGACGAGGCCGAGTACGCCCCACGGACCGGGCGCGGCGCCGGCCACCGCGAGGACGACGGCCGCCAGGATCCCCCACCTCGCGGCGGCGCGCGCCGCCCGCCCCTCGGCGTCGGACCGGCGGAAGCCCGCGTAGCGCAGCCAGCCGAGGTCCGCGTGGGCCACGGCCAGGAGGGCCAGCGCCGGCGCGGCCCACGGCGCGTGGAGGTGGAAGAGCACCGGGGCCACCAACGACCACACCCCGCCCGCCGCGGCGCCGACGGCCGCCCGCCACAGGCGGCGCTCGGTCAGTCGCAGGCCCAGCACGTCGCCCGGGGCGGCGGGCGCGAGCCCCAGGCGGTAGAGGTCGCGGCGATCGAGCACCACCGTCGGGGTCCGCCCGGCGACGGACAGCGCGAGGAACGCCACCGCCGCCAGCGCGCCCGCCAGCGCCGCCCAAGGCACGTCCGGCGGGGCCTCGGTGCGCGGCAGCGACTCGACGCCGGCGGTGACGAAGACCGCGACCCAGAACGCCAGGTAACCGATCGTCCACCAGCCCACCGCCCGCCCGATCCACGACAGGTACGCGCGGAGCGCCCGCGCCAGCGTGCGGCGCCGCAGCCAACCGATGGCGGTCATGCGTCCTGCAGGCGGCCGTCGCGCAGCTCGACGATGCGCGCGCCGAGCAGGCCGCCCAGCTCCCGCTGGTGGCCCGTCAGCAGCACCGCGCCGCCCTCCCGGATGCGCTCGGCCAGCGCCGCCGCCAGGCGCTCCTGGGACACCAGGTCGAGGCCGTTGAAGGGCTCGTCGAGCAGCGTCAACGGCAACGCGAGGCCCAGCGTCAACGCCAGCGACAGCTTCTGGCGCATGCCGCGTGAGTGGGTGCCCGGGAACTCCCCGAGCTTGGGCGTCAGGTCGAAGGCGTCGAGCGCGGCGAGCGTGCGCGCCTCGGCCTCCGGACGACCGTAGAGCAGGGCCTGGAAGCGCACGTGTTCCGCGAGGGTGAGGTCCTCGTAGAGCGCGGGCTCGTCGGGCGCGAAGGCGAACGCGCGCTTCGCCGCCAGGCTCGTCGGCGGGTGGCCCAGGACCTGCACCTCGCCCGACGCCGGCAGCAGGCCGACCAGCGCCCGCAGCAGCGTGCTCTTGCCGGCCCCGTTGGGGCCGGTCAGCAGCACGAGGTCGCCCGCCGCCAGCGTGAGCGCGGCCTCCTCGACGATCGCGACGCCCCCGAGGCGGACCCGCACGCCGCTGGCGACGAGCGGAAGCGGCGCGTCGGGGGCCGAGGGGATCGGGTCGCTGGGGGGCACGTGAACGTGCAGTGTACCGGCACGAACGCCTGCGCCGGCCGCCTCGCGACCCGTGGTTCAATGCTGAAGCCATGCCCCGCCCCGTCCGCCTGCTGCACACCGCCGACTGGCACCTCGGCAAGCGCCTGCGCGACTTCCCGCTGCTCGAGGAGCAGGCGGCGGTGGTCGACCAGCTGGTCGAGCTGGCGCGGGCGCTGCGGCCGGACGCGCTGATCGTCGCGGGCGACGTGTTCGACACCGCCGTGCCCGGCGTCGAGGCGCTGCGGGTGTGGGCGGACGCGCTGCAGGCGCTCGTCGAGGCCGGCGTGTCGGTGGTGGCGATCTCCGGCAACCACGACCAGGCGGAGCGCCTCGGGCACCTCGACGGCCTGGCGGCGCGCGCCGGCGTGCACCTTCGCACCGACCTGGCGACGGTCGCCACGCCGGTCGTCTTCGGCCACGTCGCCCTGTACGGCCTGCCCTTCACCCGCCCCGTGCGCGTGCGCTCGGCGTTCGGGCTGGATACCGAGACCGTCCCGGACGGCGACGACGCCGCGGCGCTGCGCTTCCTGAGCGCCCACGTGCTGGCCGCGCACCGCGCCGAGCGACCGGAACTGGTGCCGGTCGCGGTGGCGCACGCCTTCGTGGAGGGCGCGGGCCGCGAAGACGAGGGCGAGGACGCCATCGCCGTCGGCGGCACGGGCGCCGTGCCCGCCGACGTCTTCGACGGCTTCGCCTACGTCGCGCTCGGGCACCTGCACGGCCGCCGCAGCCTCGCGGACGGCCGCGTGCGCTACGCCGGCAGCCTCTACCCCACGTCGTTCGCGGAGGCCGGGCACGCCAAGAGCGCCTCGCTCGTCACGCTCGAGGGCGACGCCGTGCGCGTCGAGGAGCACCCGCTGCACCCGCCCCGGCCCGTCCGGGTCCTGACGGGTCGCAGCTTCGACGAGGTCATCGCGGCCGCCGCGGACGAGTCGCCGGAGGAGCGCGAGGGGTACGTCCTGGTGCGCGTCACCGACAGTGAGCCGATCGCCTCGGCGCTGCCGCGGCTGCGCGACGCGTACCCGCGCTCGCTGCTCGAGCAGGCCCCACCCGAGGCCGACGCCGTGGAGCCCGGCGCGGAGGACGAGTTGCACGCCCTCGATCCGCGCGAGGTCACCCTGGCGTTCCTGCGCGAACGCACCGGCCAGGACGCGAGCGACCTGCAGCTGGAGGTGCTCGACGCCGCGCTGGCGTTCGAGCCGGAGGACGACGCGTGATCCCGGAGCGGCTGGAGCTGGTGGCCTTCGGGCCGTTCGTCGAGCCGCAGGTGGTCGACCTCGCCGCCGTCGCGGCGCACGGCCTGTTCCTCATCCACGGGCCCACGGGCTCGGGCAAGAGCACCCTGCTCGACGCGCTCACCTTCGCCCTCTTCGGCGAGACGAGCGGCAGCGAGCGCAACGCGAGCGACCTGGTCGCGAGCATGGCCGACGGCGCCGAGGCGCGCGTGGCGCTCGAGTTCACCCACGCCGGCGCACGCTACCGGATCGAGCGCACCCCGCGGCAGCGGCGGCGCAAGCGCCGAGGCGAAGGCTTCACGGAGGTCAACCCGACCGCAGCGCTGCACCGCCTGGGCGAGGGCGGCCCGGCGCTGGTCATGGACGGCGCCTCGCAGGTGACGCAGGCGATCGTCGAGCTCCTCAGGTGCGACGCGGGGCAGTTCCGCCAGACGGTCGTCCTGCCGCAGGGGCAGTTCCGGCGGGTCATCGACGACGACGACACCCGCGCTCGGACCCTGGCCGACCTGTTCGCCACGAGCCGCTTCGCCGACGTGCAACGCCGGCTCAAGCTCTACGCCGCCCACCTGCGCCAGTCGGTGCAGGCGGCGCTCGACGAGCTGGAAGCGCTCCGCACCACGCACGACACCGCCGACGCCGCCGCCCTTGCGGCGCTGGTCGCCGCCGCCCGCGAGCGCCTCGACACCGGCGAGGCCGCGCTGGCCGAGGCCGACGGCCGGCTCCACGAGGCGATCGCCGCACGCAGCGAGGGTCACGCCTGGGCCGAGCGCTTCGCGGCGCTGGCCGCGGCCGTCGCCGAGCTCGAGCGGCTCGGCGCCGAGGCCGGCGCCATCGAGGCCGATCGGCGCCGGCTGCGGACCGACCGCGCCGCCCGCGACGCCGAACCGGCGGTGCGCGCCTGGCGCGACGCCGAGGGCGAGGCCGGCACCCGCCGTGCCCAGGCGACCGAGGCGGATGCCGCGGCCTCGTCGGCCGCCGCCGAGGCCGCCGAGGCCGAGGCGCGGCGGACCGCCCACGAGGCCGGTCGGGGGGCCCGCGACGCGGCCCACGCGCAGGCGGAGCGGCTCGCCCCACTCGCGGCCGACGTCGCGCGGCTCGCGACCGTCCGGGCCGCGGCGATGCAGGCGGCAAAGGCGGCCGCCCACGCGAAGACCCTGCTCGACGACCTCGAGGCCCGGCAGCGGGAGGCCGGGGCCACGGCCGCCGCCGCCGATGCCGAGATCGAGCGTCTGGAGCCGCTGGCGGCCGTCCTCGCCGAGGCGAGGGCCGCGGCGGCCCGGGCGGCGGCCGAGCTGGCGGCCCACGACCGGCTGCGGGAGGCCGAGCGGGCCCTGAGCGCCGCCGAGGACGCCGTGGCGACCGTCGACGTCGAGGGCCTCTGGCGGCCCCTCGCACGCGCCCTGAGCGCCGGCCTCGCGCCCGGCGCGCCGTGCCCCGTGTGCGGGGCCACCGACCACCCCGCGCCGGCCCACGACGGCGACGGCGACACCGCCCGCGCCGAGGCACAGCGGGCGCTGCAGGCCCACCAGGCCGAGGGCCTCCAGCGGGCCGAGGCCCGCGCCCGCGCGGCCGAGCGGGTCGCGGCCGAGCTGCGGTCGGCGGGCTGGACCGCCGACACGGTCCCCGAGCGCGCGGCCCTCGAGGCGGCCCTCGAGGGGCACCGCGCGCGCCAGGCGCAGGCCGAGCGCGCCGCCGAGGACCTCGAGCGCCAGCGAACGGCACGCGCGACGGCGCGCCAGCTCCTCGCCGAGCTGCTGCCCGCCGTCGCGACGGCACGCACCGAGCTGGACGGCCGGCGCGAGGCCGCGACCCGCGCGAGCGCCGAACTCGAGGCGCTGCTGGCCCGCATCGAACCCGAGCACCACGACCCGGAGGCGTTCGCGGCGGCGCTCGCAACCGCGCGCGACGCGGTCTCGGCGTTCGATCGCTCGGCGGAGGCGTGGGCCGCGGCGTCCGCGAAGGCCGCGCAGGACGCGGCGCTGGCGGCGGAGCGACGCACGACGGCCGCGACCGAGGCCGCGAGCGCGCGGGCGCGGGCGACCACCCGACGCGGCGAGGCGGCGTCCGCCCTGCGCGAGGCGGGCTTCCTGATCGGCACGGGCGACCCGGCCGAGGCCGGCGCAGCCGAGGCCGACGGCGTCTCCGAAACCGCCGCCCAGGCCGCGGCGATCGCGGGCGCCGCCGCGGTCCAGGCCGCCGCCATGCTCGACCCGGCGCTGCGCGAGGCGCTGGAGCGGCGGGTCCGCGAGCACGACGAGTCGGTCTCGCTCCAGACGGCGCAGCGGGACGCGCTGACCGACGCCACCGCCGGTCGGACCCCGCCGGACGTCGAGGGCCTGAACCGGGCCGTCGCCGAGGCCCAGGCGGCCCGCGACACGGCCGCCACGGCGCGCGACACCGCGCGCGACGCCCACGCGGCGCTCGCCCGCGACCTCGCGCGATGGCGGCAGCTCGAGGCCGAACTCGGCGCGCGCGAGGGCCGTCAGCGCGTGGCCCAACACCTCGCCGACCTCACGAACGGCAACGCCAGGGGACGGACCCGCCTCGACCTGGAGACCTACGTGCTGCGGCGCATCTTCGTCGGCGTCCTGGGGCACGCCAACGCGCACCTGGCACGCATGACGGGCGGTCGCTACCAGCTGCGGCTGCGCGACCGCAGCGACGAACTGCGCGCCCGTGGCCTCGAGCTGGACGTCGAGGACCGCCACGCTGGCGGCGCGCGGCGGCGCGTCGCGACGCTGTCGGGCGGCGAGAGCTTCCAGGCGAGCCTGGCGTTGGCGCTCGGCCTCTCCGAGGCGGCGGAGCGCACGAGCGGGGCGGTGGAACTCGGCGCCCTGTTCATCGACGAGGGCTTCGGCAGCCTCGACGCGCACGCGCTGGACGGCGTGGTGCGCATCCTGCGCGACCTGCCCCTCACCCAGCGACGCATGGTGGGCGTGATCACCCACGTCGACGAGCTCAAGCGCCGCATCGAGGCACAACTGCTCGTGACGCGGGACGCGTTGGGGAGTCGGGTAGAGGTGCGTCGGGGCTGAGCGGCGAACCCCCGAGCACGCTCAGGGCTTGCGGCCCGGGTTCTCCTCGTCGGAGCGGGGGTTACCGCCCTCCGACGCACGGGGACTGGCGGCGTCACGGCCCGTGTCGCTGGCGCTGGAGCCCGTGATGCCGGGAGGGCGGCCCTCACCGCCGAGCACCGGCTCGCCGTCGGCGGTGGCCTCGGCCCACACCCACGCGACGCCGCCGCCGGCGGCACGCAACGACGCGAACAGCGAGGTGCCGTCCGGTAGCAGGAGGTCGCCGTCCAGCAGCGGGGGGGCGCCGTCCGGCACCGGTGCATCGGCTTCCGGCAAACGCGGGGCGGGCCCACGCACCCACACGTCGAACACCGACACCTGGCCGGGCGCGACGAGCGTGAACCGGGCGGGTCCGCTGAAGCCCCGCAGGACGCGGATCTCGAAGCTTCGGCCGTCGCTGATCCGGCCGACCCCGACGATGGTGCCGCTCTCGGAGGTGAGGAAGACCTCGGCATCCGGTGGGAAGAGCGGCGTCGCGGCCACGGCGGCCGAGCTCATCAGCGCGACGAGCCACACGATCCACGTGCGCATCCGATCCTCCCCTCCGACATGCCCGGAACCTCGGGGCTCACGAGCAACTCCAGGCTAGTCGGTCGCGCTTACGGGATCATGACGCGGGCGCGCCTGTGGCATCCGTCACATGCATGCGCTCCGCCACGTCGGGCAGGCGGACCTCCATGACGGTGCCCGAGGGCGAGGTCTCCGCCACGCGAACGGAGCCGCCGTGCAGCTTCGTCACACTGCGGGCGACCGCGAGCCCCACCCCGGCGCCGCGACCGCCACTGTAGCCACGCTCGAACGCACGCTCGGCGGCCTGCGGCGTCATCCCGGGGCCACCGTCACGGACCCGGACGACGTGATCGTCGCCGTCGCGCCCGAGCGCCACCTCGACGCCCTCCACCGCGCCGCCGGCCTGCACCGCGTTGCGGACCAGGTTGCGGACCACCTGCATGAGCCGTTCCGGATCGCCGACGACCTGGGCGGCCTCACCGAGCGTCACCCGCAGCCCCGGGTACTCGTCGGCGATCCGCCGCACGACGTCGCGCAGGTCGACGAGCGACGGCTCCAGGCTGCGGGACAGGTCACCGCGCGCCACCAGCAGCAGGTCCTGGGACGTGCGCAGCAGCTCGCGGGCGGCGTCGGACGCCGCCCGCAGGCGCGCGTCCTCGGGATCGTGGCGCCGCAGGCCGTCGAGGTGGTAATGCACCAGCGTCAGCGGGGCCGCCAGCTCGTGGGCGACCTCGAGCAGGAACGCGCGCTCGTCCTCGTGGCGCTGCCGGATCGCGCCGAGCGCCTGGTTGAGGCCGCTGGCGAGGTCGTGGACCTCATCCCGCGGGCCGCGGTAGTCCACGCGGCCCGGCTTGGCGGGGTCCAGGCGACGCGTCTGCTCGGCCAGCTCGGCCAGCGGCCGCAGGGAACGGCGGGCGAGCGCCCACGCGCAGAACGCCGCCACCACGATGACGGCGCCGCCGGCCACGCGCAGCAGGCGACCCAGGTCGCGTGCGGAACGCACCGCCGCCGTGACGTCGTGCGCCATGCGGATCGTGCCACCGGCCGCCGCCCACGGCGCCTGCGCCACGAGCAGATGCTTCTCGCCGACCTGGAGTCGCGTCGGCTCGGCGACCGCGGGAAGCGGTTCTTCGTCTCCCCAGGCGAGCGCCACACGCCCCTGCGCATCGACGAACTGCAGGATCACGCCCACCTCGCCGGAGCTGGCGAACGAGGCCCCCAGCATCGGCTCGTCGACCAACACAGCGACCCGCGTGAGGTCCTCGCGCAAGAGGGCCGCCAACTGCCCGAAGAGTTGCCTGCGGTACCCGACGTCGATCGCGGCGCCGAACACGAGCACGACGGCGGCCGTGAACGCCGCGGCCCACAGGCCGAAGCGCAGCCGGAGGGTCACCGCGGGGGTTCCCGGATCACGTACCCCAAGCCACGCACGTTGACGATCACGCCGCCGACGCCCGTCTCCTCGAGCTTCGCCCGAACGCGCGACACCAGCACCTCGACGGCGTTGGAGTTGGGCACGCGCTCCTCGTACAGGCGCTCCTCGATCGCCGCCTTGGGGAAGACGCGGCCGGGATGGCCCATCAGGATCGTCAGGAGGCGGAACTCGAGGGCGGTCAGCGACACCTCCTCGCCGTTCACCGTGCAGACCTGGTCGGCCAGAGAGAGGGCGAGCGGCCCCACGGTGACGATCCGATCGCGGCCCCGGCGGCGCAACTGCGCGTAGACGCGTGCGAGCAGCTCCTGCATGTCGAAGGGCTTCGCCATGTAGTCGCTCGCGCCGGCGTAGAGCCCGACGACGCGGCTGTGGACGTCGGCGCGAGCGGTCAACATGAGGATCGTCGTGTCGTGCTCGCGCAGCTGCTCCGCCACCGCGAGACCATCCATGTCCGGCAGGTTCAGGTCGAGCACCACGAGGTCGAACGGCCGCTTCACGAACGCCGCCAGGGCCGCGCCGCCCGTGTGCGCGACCTCGGTCTCGTAGGCACGCCGCAGCTCCGCGTCCAGCGCCGCCGCCAGCCCCTGGTCGTCCTCGACGATCAGGATTCGCTCCCGATCCATCCCTGCGGGCCCGCCCATGGCTCCAGTGTACGGTGCGACCGCCTGCCGAACCCGCGAACTCGCGTCGGCGACCGCGGGCGGCGCCATGCGTGCCCCACGCCCCGAGGGTTCAGAGCGGCTCGAGGTTGACCTGCGTCCCGACGTTCACGAAACCAAGGTCCAGGTACAGCCCGAGCGCGCCCTCCGCCGCCGACAGCCAGGCCCTCGGGATCCCGCGGGCGAAGGCGCCCGCCAGAAGCGCGTGGCACGCCTGGCGCGCCAGGCCGCGGCGCCGGAAGTCCCGATGGGTCCACACCCCGGCCAGCTCACCGGCGTCACCACCGAGTTGCACGACGGCCCCGGCGCGCGGCGCCCCGTCCACCTCGACGGCGCCCGCGAGCAGCGTGCCCTGGCGCAATCCCCGCACCAGCTGCGGTGCCCAGTCGAGCGCCGCGGCATCGTCCTCGGTGCCGCCGTAGGCGAGGTGCGAGCCGCGCAGTGCCGCCTCGAGGCGCCCGGCGTCGTCGGGCGCGAGCCATCCGAACGCGCCGATGGCCGGCGGGGCCGGCGCCAGAGCCTCGGGCGACAGCGTCAGCACGGGCGCCGTCATGGCACGCCGCCAACCGGCAGCGTCCGCCGACCGCAGCAGCGCCGGATGCAGCTCGGCGAAGGCCTCGATCCGCGGGCTCCGACCGTGGGCCGCGAAGGTCGCCGTCAGCGCGGCGAGGGCCGCCCCCCAGTCCTCGGGCTCGTCGTCCTCGGGCACGGCGAGGCTCATGAACGGGTGGGCGCTGTCGGGCGACAGGTAGAGCCTGAAGCCGTCGACGACCACCGTCACCCGGGTCGCCGCGGCAGCCCTGCGCAGGCTGTCGGCGAGACGGCGGAGCTCGACGGGGTCGGCGGCGGGGGCCGGCGGCGCCACGCTAGCGCGCGCCCCCGACGAACGTCGTGCGGCGAAAGCGCAGCGCCGACCAGTCGGCGTCGATCGCCACCTGGCGCACGGGCGCGAAGCCCTCCGCGCGCAGCACCTCCCAGCCGTGGTCGCGGTCGAAGTCCGCCTTGTAGCGCTTGGATGTCCTTTTGGGGTACGCGATCCACAGCACCGCATCGCCCGTCGCCTTGGCCGCCAACGCGGCGGACAGGGCGTCGAGCTCGGCCTTCATGTAGGCGAACGCGATCGCGAAGCGCACGGCCTCGACCTCGCTCAGGTCGCGCACGACGCGCCGGTCGGCCAGCCACGCCAGCTCCGGCTCGAACGACAGCGGCGCATGCAGGACGACGACCTCCGTCTGGTCCTTGAGGTTGAGCTTCTCGAAGACGGGGCCCACCCGGTGCCTCCTCGTGCTGGGGTGAAGCGAGGTTAGCGCGTGCGCCCTGCGGGCGCCAGCGGCGCCGGCGGCCCCCAGCCGCCGGCGGCAGGGGCGGCGCTACACCACGACGATCCGCTCGATCCCCTCGCCTCGGAGCACCTCGGCATAGCCCGCCATCGCCTCCGCCGACGGCTCCGGCACGTCGCCGGCGATCGGGCGCACGCCGTGGCAGCGGAAGCCGATGACCTTGACCCGCAGGCCGGGGTCGACGCCGCGCAGCCACGCCGCCGTGCGGGCGAGATGCTCGGGGGCGTCGTTCACGCCCGGCAGCAGCAGCAGCCGCACCTCGTGCAGCTTGCCGCGCGCCGCGAGGTGCTCGATCGAGCGCAGGACGGGCGCGTTGGACTGCGCCGTCATCCGCCGGTGCACGTCGTCGTCGAACGCCTTGAGGTCGATCATCGCGCCGTCCATCACCGGGTCGAGGTCGTCCCACACCGCGGTGGGCGCGGCGCCGTTGCTGTCGACGAAGCAGGTGAGGCGACCCAGCCGCGCGTCGGCCTTGAGGGTGGCGAAGAAGTCGCGCACGAAGTCGGCCTGCAGCGTCGCCTCGCCGCCCGACACGGTCACGCCGGAGAGGAAGGGCGCCGGCCCGCGCACCGCCTCGACGAGCTCGTCGACGGATCGCGTGCGCGCCTTGGGCGTGCTGTCGAAACGACACGCCCGAATGCAGTCGTCGCAGCCGCTGCAGGCGTCCGCGTCCCACGAGACCTCGGCGCCGTCGAAGGTCAGCGCGCCGCTCGCGCAGGCGTCCACGCACTCGCCGCAGTGGTGGCACACGTGGATCGTGTAGGGGTTGTGGCAGGCGATGCAGTCGAAGTTGCAGCCCTGCAGGAAGGCGACGAAGCGGTTCCCCGGGCCGTCGACGGACGAGAAGGGGATCGTCCCGGACACCAGGCCGCGGGTGGCGCCGGGATCGCGGTCGGCGCCGGCGTCGCCGTCGGCGCCGAGCGGGCCCGCAGCGGACGGCCGGGGAGGCCCCTCGATCACGCGTCCGAGCGCCGCTCCGCCCCGGCGAGCCGCTCGTGGGCGACGACGCGCTTGGTCGCGCGCTGGGTGCAGTGGGCCTCCGCCTCGCTGCCCGCGCCGAGGAAGGTGCTGCCGTGGCGGGCGCCCTCGTCGACGTGCACCAGGTCGCTCTTGCGCACCAGGTAGCCGGTGATGCGGATGAAGTCGTTCGAGTCGAGGTTGAACGTGAAATCGCGCATGCCCTCCGCGAAGGCGCCGCGGATGACGTCGACGACCGCCTCCGGGTTGCGCGTCGCGGTCTCGTCGAAGTGCAGGATGTCGGAGACGCCGGAGGCGAACAGCGCGTGGTGTGGCGCCACCGCGCGCAGGTGCGGGTAGAGGCCGGGCTCGCTGCCGATCGGGATGCGGGTGCCGGCGGTCACGCCGACGTCGCTGTCGATGCCCGACTGCGCGTGCAGCACGGCGCGCCCGCCGAAGCCCTCGCAGTACGGCAGCGGCCGCTCCGCGACCTGCGCCGCGACCGCGCGGGTGATGCGGTAGGAGAGCGCGTTCGCGGCGTCGTCGTGCCCGTAGCGGCCGGGGTGGCCGTCGCGCTCCATCAGCGCGTCGACCGCCTCGGCGAGGCCGTAGAGGCCGAACATCGCGGAGAAGCGATCGAGCGAGAGGAGCCCCTCGCGCACCAGCCAGTCGTGCTCGAAGAAGCGCGCGCGCTCGACGAGGTGGCGGATGCGCGCCTCCATGAGTTCGGCGGTGAGCTCGACGTAGCGCGGCAGGGTGTCGTCGAAGAAGCGCTCGCTGGGGCCGCGGTGGCGCCGGACGACGGCGCTGAGGTCGAGCCGCACCATCGTGTGCGAGCCACCGCCGATCTTCAGCGAGTTGTAGCAGCTGACGACGCCGTAGTCGTCCCCGAGGTCGCCCACCATCATCGGGTGGTTGACGAAGTGCGGCTTGGCGCAGGCGAACACGGTGTGGACCGCGTCGAGCAGGAGGTCGTCCGGGGTGAGGTCGGGGTGCACCTTCAGCGTCAGGTTGGGCACCACCTGCAGCAGCTCGCGCTCCAGCCGCAGGACGGCGCGGGCGAACGGCGTGTCGCGCGGGCCGAGGTTGGTGTGCACGAAGGCGTCGGGCAGCATGCGATCGAGCGCGCGCCAGAAGGGGCGCAGCACGGGGACGAGGTCGTCCGCGCTCCAGCCCTCGACGTAGGGCGCGAGCACCGCGTCGAGGTCCCCCAGGTAGACGGGGTAGCCGGTGATCGACGGCACCTGGGCGTACATCGAGGCGAGGAACCACAGCGCCTCGTGGAGGTCGGCGGGGGGCGGCAGCTCGAGGTAGGCCGAGCCCTGATGCAACGCCTTGGCGTAGTCGGGGAGCAGGTACCGCGGGCGGTAGGGGGCGTTGCCCTCGAACATGTCGCAGACGACGCGCTCCTCGAGCGCCTGGCGGCAGGCGGCGCTGACGGCGGGCATCTCCAGCGCGCTCTCGGCGAGCCCCGCGAGGCGCTGGACGCGCTGGCGGTAGCTCAGCGTCGGGTCGTCGATCACGCCGCGGGTCAGGTCGCGCAGCTCCGGGCGGGGGCGTTCGGCGATCGCCATCGGGGCCTCCTGCCGCAGGATACGCCGTGGGCGCGGGGGCGGGCGACCGGGGTGGGGACAGGCGCGCGCCCGCTCGGCCTCTCGCCCCTACCCCCGCGCCGCGGCAGCCAGCTGCCGCAGGTGGGTCGGCTCGTGGGCCGCGAAGTAGCTGACCTGCTGCGTCAGGGTGAGACGACCGAACTCGCGGTGGTGGCCCGTGCGCCACCAGGCGTCGGCGGGGACGCCGCGCAGGCGCTCCAGGACCCGCGCCCGCGAGGCCAGGTAGGCGTCCAGCACCTCCTGGGTGGTCGCCGGGCGGGCCTCCTGGTTCCAAGACCACACCATCTTGGCCTCGAGGTCGGGGTCGTCGTGCTCCAGGATCGCCGCGACCCGCTGCTCGAGGACCCCCTGCGCGTCGCGCAGGTGGGCCAACACCTCGTGGGGCGACCAGGTGCCCGGGTCGGGCCGCCGCGACCGGTCCGCTGCGGGGACCCGGTCGAGCAGGGCCCGCACCCGCGCCGGCGTGCGCTCGAGCTGCGCCAGCGCGGCCGCGGGGTCGTACCGCTCCAGCCACCAGACGGGCCGCTGCACGAGGAAGGTGATGCCGTCCGCACCGCAGCGCGGGCAGGCCTCCGGCGCCTCGGCCATCGCCACGTGACCGCAGCGCCGGCACACGAGGGGGTCGGGCACCGCGTCGATCAGCGGGACGGCGCCGGCGGCGAATGTGCGCGTGCCCACCCGCAGGGGCTCGCTGAGCGGCGCCAGCAGCGGGTCCGCGGCGAACGCGTCGGCCACCTCGGCCAGCGCCTCGAGGAGCGCGTCGCCGCGCGGCGCCCCAGTGAGCGCGTCGTCGGCCTCCCGCTGCGCCCGCGCGCCAACCGCCGCCCGCAGCAGCTTGGCGACGTTGTAGCGGCCCTCGGCCTCGACGCGCGCCGCGAGCGCCAGCAGGTTGGCGGACGACGCCACGCCGCCGCTCGGATCGACCTCTCCCATGACCACCTCCGGGCCTGAAGCCTAACCGAAGCGCCCCGGTGCCAGCAGCGTCAGGTCGACGCTCGGCCGCTCCCCGGCCACCAGCTCGGCGACCAGCTGCCCGCTGATCGGCCCCAGGCTGAAGCCCATCATCGCGTGGCCGGTCGCGACGATCACGTTCGGGTGCCGCGGCGCCCGCCCCAGGTAGGGCAGGCCGTCGGGGCTGACGGGCCGGAAGCCCATCCACGGGGCGGCGCCATCGAGCTCCGCGCGCGGCAGCCGCGGGAAGTAGCGGCCGGCCGCACGCTTGATGCCCTCGATGCGCGACGGGGTCAGCCGCGGATCGAAGCCGGCGATCTCCATCGTGCCGCCGATGCGCAGACGGTCGCCCAGCGGCGTCGCCGCCGCGCGCGCCTCCACCAGGATCGCCGCCGTGCGCAGCCGCTGCGACGGCCGCTCGATCGTCAGGGCGTACCCCTTGCCGGGCTGCAGCGGCAGGCGCAGGCCCAGCGACCTCGCGAGCGCCCCGGACCAGCTGCCGCCCGCGAGCACCAGCGCGTCGGCGGCCTCGACGCGCGCGCCTTCGGCGCCGACCACGTCGACCTCGACGACGCCGCCGTGGTCTCTCAAGCCCGTCACCTCGGTCCCGTTCCGGAAGCGCACGCCGTCCCGGTCGAGTCGCGCCCGCAGCGCGCGCATCGTCGCGCCCGGGTCGAGGTGGGCGTCGTCGCGCACGTGAACGGCGCCGACCACGTCGAGCTCGATGCCCGGCTCCAGCGCCCGTACCTCGGCCGCATCGAGGACCACGGCGTCCAGCCCCATCCCGCGGGCGGCGGCCGCGCCGCGGGCCTCCTCCTCGAGGCCGCGATCGGTGTGGCACAGCAGGAGCAGGCCCCGGGGGGTGAAGCCGACGTCGACGCCCAGCTCGGCGACGAGTTCCTCGTAGCGCCGCCGGCTCGCCAGGTTGAGCGCCAGCAGCAGCGGCGCGGCGCGTGCGACGTGCGCGGCGTTGGCGCTGCGCAGGAAGCCCCAGCCCCAGCGCGCCAGCTCGAGCGAGGCGCGCGGCCGGACGTAGAACGGGCTCATCGGGTCGAGCATCCAGCGCAGCGCCTGCGTGACCACGCCCGGCGCGGCCAGCGGCACGAAGTGGCTCGGGACCACGATGCCGGCGTTGCCGTGCGAGGTCGCGGCGTGCCCGGCGGGGTCGCGCTCGACGACGGTGACGTCGAAGCCGCGGCGGCGCAGCTCGTGGGCCGCGTTGAGCCCCACGACGCCGGCGCCGACGACGAGCGCGTGGCGGGCCATCAGCCCAGCCCCACCGGCGGGATGCCGTCGCGGAACGGGTCGCCGGCCTCCCGCACCAGCCACGCCTCGGCCGTCACCCAGGCGCGCCCGGTGACCACCGGCGCGATGCGGCCGCCCGGCAGCGGCCTGTAGCGCGCCTCGAAACGGCCGCCGATGACGCTCTCCTGCAGCCACGCGCGCCCGGGCTCGAGCGCACCGTCGGCGGCGAGGCAGGCGAGCTTGGCGCTGGTGCCGGTGCCGCAGGGCGAGCGGTCGTAGGCGCCACCGGGGCAGAGGACGAAGGCGCGGGCGTCGGCGCTGGGCGTCTCGGCGAGCAGCTCGACGTGGTCGATCTCCGCCCCGTCGTCGCCGGTGATCCCGGCCGCCTCGAGCCCGCGACGCACGCGCCAGGCGAAGTCCGTGAGCTCAGGGATGGCGGCCGGCTCGACCGGCAACCCGTGATCGCGCACCAGGAAGAACCAGTTGCCGCCCCACGCGACGTCGCCGGTGACGCGGCCGCCGCCCGGCAGGTCGACGGCGACGGCCGCCCGCGAGCGGTACGCGGGCACGTTGTGCACGCTGACGCGGCCGTCGGCGTGCAGCTCGGCGGTGACGTCGCCCACCGGCGTCTCGATGCGGTGGCGGCCGTGCCCCAGCCTCCCCAGCCACGCCAAGCTGACGACCAGGCCGATCGTGCCGTGTCCGCACATGCCGAGGTAGCCGACGTCGTTGAAGAAGACGACGCCGGCGGCGGCGCCCGGGTCGACCGGTTCGCACAGCAGGGCCCCCACGAGCACCTCGGAACCGCGCGGCTCGCGCACGACCGCGCGGCGCAGGTCGTCGTGGTCGCGGCGCAGGCGGGCGAGGCGCTCCGCGAGCGGGCCGCGGCCGAGGTCCGGGCCACCCTCGAGCACGAGGCGCGTGGGCTCGCCCTCGGTGTGCGAGTCGATGACGTGGATGCGCGACATCCGCGCCAGCTTACGGCGGGGCGCGGGTGGCCGAGGCCGAGCTTGCGGCCTCGGGCGCCGTCGACGCGGGCGGACGCGGGTGCGGGCGGACGCGGGGCGGACGCCGGCGCGGACGGCCCATGGGACCCGCCCTCCCCGCCCGCCGCCGTAGCATGGTGGTGCATGCGTGCATGACGGCCGCGAACCACGACCCAGGCGCCGCCGGGTGGGTCGCGAGGCACCGACGGCACGCCGGGAGGACCACCATGGCCGAACGACCGACCACCGCCGGGCAGCAGCACGGGCGCCGCTCCTGGGCCGAGCCCTGGAAGATCAAGATGGTCGAGCCGCTGTCGATGACGACCCGCGAGCAACGGGAGGCCGCGCTGGCGAAGGCGGGTTACAACACCTTCCTGCTGCGCTCGGAGGACGTCTACATCGACCTGCTCACCGACAGCGGCACCAGCGCCATGAGCGACCGGCAGTGGGCCGGCATGATGCTGGGCGACGAGGCCTACGCGGGCAGCCGCAACTTCTACGCGCTCGAGGCCGCCGTGCAGCGCTACTACGGCTACCGCCACCTCATTCCGACGCACCAGGGCCGCGGCGCCGAACACCTGCTGTCGCGGACGACGATCAGGCCCGGACAGTACGTGCCGGGCAACATGTACTTCACCACCACCCGACTGCACCAGGAGCTGGCGGGCGCCACCTTCGTCGACGTGATCATCGACGAGGCCCACGACCCGACCGACATGCACCCGTTCAAGGGCAACGTCGACCTCGACAAGCTGCAGGCGCTGTTCGACCGCGTCGGGCCCGACAACGTCGCCTACGTCAGCCTCGCGGGCACGGTCAACATGGCCGGGGGCCAGCCCGTCAGCATGGCCAACGCCCGCGCGGTGTACGCCCTCGCGCGCGAGCACGGGGTGAAGGTCTACCTCGACGCCACCCGCATGGTCGAGAACGCCCTCTTCATCCAGGAGCGCGAGGAAGGCTACGCAGGCCGCTCGATCGCCGAGATCCTGCGCGAGTTCTGCTCCCACACCGACGGCGCCTGGATCAGCGCCAAGAAGGACAGCCTGGTCAACATCGGCGGCTGGCTCGCCGTCAACGACGACGCGCTGTTCGAGGAGCTGCGCAACCAGGTCGTCATCTTCGAGGGCCTGCACACCTACGGCGGCCTCGCCGGACGCGACATGCAGGCGATGGCGATCGGCATCGCCGAGTCCGTGCAGGAGGACCACGTGCGCGCCCGCGTCGGCCAGGTGCGCTACCTCGGCGAGCTGCTCGAGGCCTGGGACGTCCCGATGGTCCTGCCCATTGGCGGGCACGCGATCTTCCTCGACGCCCGCCGCTTCTACCCGCACCTGCCGCAGGACGCCTTCCCCGCGCAGACCCTGGCGGCCGAGCTCTACCTCGACTCCGGCATCCGCTCGATGGAGCGCGGCATCGCCAGCGCCGGCCGCGACCCCAAGACCGGTGACCACCACCGCCCCAAGCTCGAGCTCACCCGCCTGACCATCCCGCGTCGCGTCTACACCCAGGCCCACATGGACGTGGTCGCCGAGTCGGTCAAGGCCGTCTTCGATGCCCGCGAGAGCGCCCGCGGCCTGGAGATGGTCTACGAGCCGAAGTACCTGCGGTTCTTCCAAGCCAAGTTTGCGCCCCTGGCGTGAATCTAGCCGCTGGACTTCGCGCCGCTCCTGCACCCGTAGCCTCTGGGCTCGCGCCCCGCTGGTTGGGTTGGCGCGGCCTGTAATCACTGATCATTGATATACTCGATACGTGATGGAACATCCGGGCGTTCTGCTCCGCGAGACGCGCCACCGAGCCGGCCTGACCCAGGCCCAGCTCGCGTCGCGCTCGGGCACGCGCCAGAGTGCCATCAGCGCGTACGAGACGGGTCGCCGCGAGCCCGGTCTCGGGACGCTGCGCCGCCTACTGGCCGCCACTGGGCACGAGTTGGAGTTGCGCGCCACCTCGTCGAGCATCCGGCACCCCACGCTCCCCGACTCACCCTTGGCCCGACGCCTCGCCATCCACCGCGACGCGATCCGCGCGGCCGTCGCCGATCACGGTGGATCGAACGTCCGCGTCTTCGGTAGCGTGGCACGCGGCGACGCCGGCCCGACCAGCGACCTCGACCTGCTGGTCGACCTCCCCGAGAGGACCAGCGTCCTCACCTTGGGCCGCATCGCGCAACGTGTCGAACGACTCGTGGGGGTCGAGACCGACGTGGTACCCGCCGCCGCGCTGCGTCCCGAGCTCAGGGCCCGCGTCCTGGCGGAGGCCGTACCGCTGTGAGAGCGTCGCGACGCGCCGTCACTGAACGTCTTGCGGACGTGAGGACCGCCATCTCGGCCATCGGTGAGCACCGCAAGCGCGGCGATTTCGACGACCCACTCGTCTTCGACGCCATCCGCATGCGACTCGTCGAGATCGGGGAGGCGGTGGGCGCCTTGCCAGCGGAGATGCTGGCGACGGAACCCGATGTGCCCTGG
>JAABRV010000035.1:0-8628 GCA_011390735.1 Trueperaceae bacterium
GGCCCACCCCAAGGGGTGGGCCACATGCTTGCTGCGGTTCGTCGGGTCGCTCGGGGTCGTTCGTGGAGGTCCGGGACCGTGCGCCTGGCTCGCCGTCACCCGCTCGCGGGGAGCCGACATGACAACGCCCGCTCGCCTTTTCCTGCTCGGTGGGGTCGGCCTCGTGTGGGCGTTCGTTCCCCTGGTGAGCCTCTAGTGGCTGCGGACGCTGTCCGAAAGGCGGTGATCTTCTTGTATTTCGATCACGGACCTCCTTTCGCTTCATAGGGTAGCGCCGCAGCGCCGGCGATGATGGTATGCGTTTCACGGACTTCCGGACCCGGAATGCGTTAGACTTCTCGTTGGGTGCCGAGCGGGTACCCGTTCCTGTCGCTGCATGCACCCCCGTCCTCGCGTCGGGGGCGCGCTTATTTGGCTTCGGCGCCCGCCCTACGGCCGCGAGCGCCGCGGCGCCGGGAACGTCAGCCGGCCGCCGCCTCCGGCGCCGCCGTGGCGGTCCCGTTCGTCGTCACGGTCCGCTCGGCGTAGCGCCGCCGCTCGAAGCGGTAGAACGCCGCCGGCACCACGAACAGCGTCAGGAAGGTCGACGACACCACGCCACCCAGGATGACCAGGCCCAGAGGCTGGCGGAACTCGTTCCCCTCGCCCAGGCCGAGCAGCAGCGGAACCGAGATGACGACGATCGTCAGCGCCGTCATGAGGATCGGCCGCAGGCGCAGGCGGCCGGCGCGCACCAGCGCCTGCCGCAGCGTCTCTCCCTCGTGCAACTGGCCCACGACGACGTCGAGCAGCAGGATGGCGTTCTTCGTCACCAGGCCGATGAGGATGACGACCCCCAGGACGCTGATGACGTCGAGCGGGGTGCCGGTGAGGAAGAACAGCCAGAAGGCGCCGACCAGCGCCAGCGGCACCGTCAGCAGCAGGTAGAGCGGGTAGCGCAGGCTGTTGAACTGGCTGGCGATGACCAGGAAGTTGAGCAGCAGCGCGAGGGCGAAGGCGACCGGTCCGTAGAAGACGAGGTCGCCCAGCAGGTCGGGGCCGACCCCGGTGGTGACGCGCACCAGAGCGTCGGTGACGCCGGCGGCGGCGAACGCCGCCTCGACCTGGGTGCGCACCTGGAACTGGCCGGGCGAACCGTCGACGATCTCGGCGCTGATGGTCGACACGTACGACTGGTTGGCGCGGTCGATGGAGGTGGGCGCCGCCCGCAGCTCGAAGCGGCCGAGCAGGCCCAGGGGCAGGTAGGAGCGCAGGGCGGGGGCGAAGATCGGCAGCGACAGCAGCGTCTGCTCGTCGGCCACCGCGGCCGGGTTGACGCGGACGACGATCGGCGTCTCCTCGCCGGCCTCGCGCAGCTCGCCGGCGCGCACGCCGACGTTGTAAGCCCGCAGCGTGCCGGCCACCTCGCTGGTCGTGAGTCCGGTGCCCGCGAGCGCCGTGCTGGACACGACGAACACCCGCTCGGCGACGCTGCCCTCCAGGCTGGAGCGGACGTCGCGCAGCCACGGGTTGTCGGCCATGACGTCGCGCGCCAGGCGGTCGCGCACCTCGAGCAGCTCGCGGTCGTTGGCGGCCAGTGTCAGCGACAGGCCCGTCTCCACCGGGATCGCGCCACCGTCGTCCGAGGCGACCGACACGCGCGCCTCCGGGTAGGCGGCGAGGGCCGCCACGACCCGTGGTCGCAGCTCGTCGGCGACGTCGAACGCCGAGGCGTCGCGGCCGTCGCGCAGCTCCAGGCGCACGGTGGCGCGCACGGCGTCGGGGTTGCCGAAGGCGCCGCCGGTGCCGACCGTGGCCACCATGTCGCGCACCGCGGGGTGGTCGCGCACCACCCGCTCTGCCAGCGCCGCGACGGTGTCCGTGCGCGACAGCGGGGTGCCGGGGGGCAGTTCGATGCGCACGGCCACCTGCCCAGCGTCGACCGGCGAGACGAAGTTGAAGCTGATGAGCGGGAAGATCACGCCGAGGCTCGCGACCAGCAGCGCGGCGACGACGAGCGTGGCGTTCGCGCGGTCGAGCACCCAGCCGAGCGCGTCGCCGTAGCCCTCGCGCAAGTTCCGCACCGCGCCGTCGGTCAGCTCGTGCAGGCTGCGCAGGGGCGCGCCCACGAGGTGGTAGGCGGCGCGCCCCAGGTAGCGCAGCGCGCCCACGAGGGGTGCGAGCAGCCCGGCGAGCAGGAGCAGCACGACGACCGCCAGCAGCGTCGCGAGCGGCCAGCCGTCGGGCGCGCCCAGCCACGACGGGCCGACGCCCTCCAGCCACGCGCCGAAGCCGGTCGGCCACCAACCCTGCCGGGTGGCCAGCAGCACGCCGCCGGCCGCGGCCAGCAGCGCCAGGGCGTAGCGCCTGCGGCGCCACAGCCGCAGCGTCCAGGCGACGTCGCGGCGGACCGCACCGAGCGCCCCCGGCACGTCGCGCCAGGCCGGCGGGAGCGGGTTCGGGAGGTAGGCCAGGCGCACCGTCAGGAAGAACATCGCCTCGAGGTAGCTCACCGCGATCGTGGCGGCGAGCGACAGGCCGAACTGGCTGAAGAACTGGCCGATGACGCCCGGCAGGAAGCCGATCGGGATGAACACCGCCAGCAGCGAGAGCGTGGCCGTGAGGACCGCCACCGACACCTCGCCCGCACCCTGCAGCACGGCCTCCTTCAGGCCGAGGCCCAGCGCGCGGTAGCGATCGATGTTCTCCGCGATGACGATCGAGTCGTCGACCACCAGCCCCACCGCGACCGTGATCGCCAGCAGCGTGACGACGTTGAACGTGAAGCCGAGGATGCCGAAGACCACCACGGCGCCCGTCAGCGTGATGGGGATGGCGAGCACGACCGAGAAGGTCGAGCCGAGGCGGCCGACGAAGAGCAGCACGACGAAGGCCACCGCCAGCACCGCCAGGAGCGTCTCGGTCAGCGTGTCGCGCACCGAGTTCTCGATGAACACCGTGCTGTCGCCGATCGTGCGGACCTCGTAGCCCTCGGGCAGCTCGATCTCGGCGAGCCGCGCGCGCACGCCCCTCGCCGTCGAGACCGAGTTGGCGCCGGACGCCTTGCGGACCTCGAGCAGCACCGCGCTCTCGCCGTTGAGCCGCACGAAGCGCTCCGGCGCGGCGAGCGTGTCGCGCACGGTGGCGACGTCGCTGACGAGCACCCCGCGGCTGGGATCGACGAACAGCTCGGCGACGGCGTCGGCGTCGGCCGGCTCGCTGCGCACCGACAGCAGGATGCGCTCGCCACCGACCTCGATGCTTCCGGCGGGGACGGTGGCGGAGGCGGCGCGGATGGCGCCGGCCACCTGCGAGGGCGACAGGCCGAGCGCCTCCAGGCGGGCCGGGTCGAGCAGCACCTGCACCTCGCGGGCGACGGGGGCGAGCGTGGTGACGGCGGCCACGCCGGCGACCTGCTGCAGCTGCGTCTCGAGACGCTCGCGGGCGACGCTGCGGACCTCGAGCAGGTCCTCGCCGGGCGCGACCAGCGCCAGCGTGAGGATCGCCTGGTCGTTCGGGTCGAACTTCTGGATGACGGGGTCGGAGGCGTCCTCGGGCAGCGTCGGGGCGACCCGGTCGACCGCCTGCTTGACGTCGATGGCCGCCTGGTCGACCGAGGTGCCGAACACGAACTGGACGATGACGAAGGCGAAACCCTCGCCGCTGAACGAGCTGATGTCGGTGACACCGGAGATGGTCGCGACGGCGTCCTCGATCGGCTCGGCCAGCTGGCGGGCGGTCTCGGCCGAGCCCGCCCCGGGGTAGCTGACGTTGACGGCGACGATCGGGAACTCGAACTCGGGCAGCAGGTCGACGCCCGTGCGGGTGCCGGCCGAGATGCCGAAGAAGACGACCGCCAGGAAGATGGATAGCGCGAACACCCAGCGCTCGACGAAGAAGGCGATCAGGCGGTTCATGCGCTCGCGGTCACTCCCCCACGACGCGCACGGGGGCGCCGTCGCGCACGTCCAGCGGCCGCGGAGAGATCACCAGGGCGCCCGCTGCCAGCGCCGTCTCGGGCACGCCGACGACCACCGCCACGTTGCCGCTCTCGGCCACGACCCGCACCTCGGTGCGGCGGGCCACGGCGAGCGCGCCTTCGTCGACGACCTGGAACACGTAGGTGCGGCCGGCGTCGGCGAGCAGCGCGCCGGACGGGACCCGCAGGCCCTCGCCGAGCGTGACCGCGTAGCGGACCTCGGCGAGGGCGCCCGGCGGCGTGCGCGGGGCGTCGGCGTCGATCAAGGCGAGCACGGTGACGAGGCGCGCCTGCTGGGCCTGGCGCTCGAGGCGGGTGATGGTGGCGGGCAGTTCGAGACCGGCGTAGTCGATCGTCACGACGCCCGCGTTCTCGAGCAGGGGCGCGTCCTCGGGCGGCACGGTGAACGAGGCCACCTTGGGGCCGCTGCCCAGCAGGCGCGCGACCGGGCTGCCGGCGCCGACGAACTCGCCGACCTCCACGAAGAGCTCGGCCACGTCGCCGGCGAACGGGGCGACCACGACCGTCTCGGCCAGCGCGTCGCGCGCCTGACGCAGTTGAATTTCGGCCTGCTGCACCTGCAGCTCGAGCAGGGCGAGCTCCTCGGTGTCGGCGCGGCCGGCGCGCTCGACGGCATCGCGCGCCTGCAGCGCGGCCGACTGCGCCTGCGACGCCTGTGCCCGCAGGGCGTCCACGTCGGTGGCGGCGACCGCCCCGAGCTCGAGCAGCGACTCGGCCTCGGCGAGCTGGCGGCGGACCAGCGCCAGGTTCTGCTCCGCGGTGCGGGCGGCGGCGGCGGCCTGCGTGACCGCGTCGGAGGAGCTGCGGCGGGCGCGCTCGAGCTGGATGCGCGCCTGCGCCAGCGCCAGCTCGGCGCCGTCGACCGCCACGCGCGCCTGGGCGTCGTCGAGGCGAACCAACGGGTCGCCTTCCGCCACGGTGGCCCCCTCGCGCGCGACGATGGCGGCCACGCGGCCGGTGGCGCCCGACGCGACGCGGCTCTCCTGGGCGGGCTGCAGCGTGACCGACGCGCTGCGGGTGGCGACCAGTGGACCGACGGAGGCCGGCGCCGCGCGCACGGCTCGTGCCGCGTCGGCGGCCGCCGTGGCGGCGGTCGTCGCGGCCCCGGCGTCCCCTTGGGCGTCGTCGCTCGCGCCGTTGCCGCAGGCCACCAGCGTGGCGCCGAGCGCGAGCGCCAGGGCGAGCGCGACGGCCAGCGCGCGCCCGCCGCGCGCGGCGGGACGGTGGCGGGCGGTGGGCTCGCCGGTCACGGGGGTGGGCAGGTCCTCAGCGGCCATCCCATCCCTCCAGCGGCACCAGGGTGCCGGCCTGCAGGTCGAGCAGCGCGAGCATGAGGCCGTGTTCGGCCTGCACGGCCCGCAGTTCGGCCTGGCGGGTCGTCAGTCGGACTTGGTCGAGGGCGATCTCGGCGATCAGTCCCGCCTCGAACCGGCGCACCTCGATCGCCTCGCGCTCGCGCGCCTGGGCGAGCGCGTCGCGCGCGATGCGGTCGGTCTCGCGGGCGGTCACGACGGCGTTCAGCAGCGCGCGGGTGCGCAGCGTCAGGCCGCGGCGCGCCTCGGCGGCGCCCGCCTCGGCCTGGGCCAGCTGCGTCTCGGCCTGCTCGATCTGGGCGCGCGAGGCGAAGCTCGGGTCGAGCAGTTCGACCCCGATCCCGGCCAGCTCGACGCCGTGGGCGATCTGCAGGAGGGTGGGCTGGCCTTCGAGCGCGGCCTCGAAGAGGGCGTCCGGCGGCAGGGCCCGCTCGAGCCGCTCGCGTTCGAGCGGGTGCAGCGCGACGGGTCCCTGATGGCCCGTCAGGCCGGCGAGGTCGGCGCGCGCCAGTGCCAGGCCGTCGCGGGCCGCCGCGAGGTTCTTCTCGGCCTCCTCGAGGCCCGTGGCCGCCTCTTCGACGTCGAGCCGGGTGGCGCTGCCGCGCTCGGCGCGCAGGCGGGCGACGTCCAGGGCGCGGGCGGAGAGGTCGCGTCCGGCGGCCGCCAGCTGCACCTGCAGTTCGGTCTCCCGCACGCGGGCCCAGGCGCCTGCGACCTCGGTCAGCGCGTCGAAGCGCGCGGCGCGCGCCTCCGCGTCCGCCAGGGCGACGGCCTGCCGGGCTCGCGTCAGGTCGAGGCGCAGCGCCAGCGGATCGGCCTCGGTCCGGGCCAGCGCCCGCTCCGCCTCGTCGAGGTCGAGTTGCGCCGTGACGACGCCGACGCGGCCGTCGACGGTCGCGAGCAGGTCGTCGAGGCCGGCGGCGGCGTCCTGGGCGGACGCGGTCGCGATCCATCCAGCGACGACGACGGTGGCGATCCAGGCGAGCGCTCGCGCGCGCCGGCGGGGACCGGCGGCGGGCGCGGTGGGGCGATGGGACGGCGTCACGGCAGGACCTCCGAGAGGGGGACGGCGTAGGCGGTGTAGGTGTCGAGCACGGCGGAGAGCTGGTCGATACGGGCGCGCGCGTGGCCGAGGACGGCCTGGCGCCACTGCAGGTGGGCCTGCAGGCGCTCCAGCTCGCTGGCGCCGCCGGCGGCGTAGCGCGCGTCGGTGGCGTCGCGCTCGAGCGTCGCGAGCTCGAGCTCGAAGGCGGCGAGCTCGACGCGGGCGGCGCTCGTCGCCAGGGTGGCGTCGAGCGCCTGCTGGGTGAGGTTGGCGCGGTCGACCGCCGCGGCCAGGCCGGCGTCGGCGGCGGCAACTTGCTGCCGCAGGGCGTCGCTCTCCATGAGGGACTGGGGTGAGAACGACCAGGAGAGCGAGACGCTCAAGACGCCGCGGACGGTGGGTGAAGAGCCCTCGGGCGCCAGGTCCAGCAGGCCGCTCCCGCCGCCGCCGCCCCCGCCGCTGGCGTAGCTGATCGCCGGCTGCAGCGTGCGGCTCTCGAGCCCCAGGGTCACGGAGCCGCCGTCGTCGAACAGCCACGTGTACCCGCCCTGGAGGGTCGGCAGGAGGGCGCGGTCGGCGTTGCGGACGCCGACGTCGGCGAGCGCCAGGTCGAGCGTGGCGCGGATGACGTCCGGCGGGGTGCCGATCACGGGCGCCAGCGCGAAGGGGCCGTCGAGGCGGGCCCCGCCTGCCAGCGATGCGCTGCGGGCGACGGCCAGGTCGCGCTGCCGCCGCGCGTCGCGCAGCCCGGCCACGGCCTCGCGACGCGCGAGTTCGGCGCGTCCGACCTCGAGCGCGCTCGCCCCCCCGACGTCGGCGCGACGCCGCGCGCCCGCCTCGGCGAGCTCGGCGAGCGCGAGTCCGTCCTCGGCCAGGCCGACGCCGAGATCGGCCAGCCACACGCCCAGGGCGGCCTGGACCGCCTGGGCCTCGAGCCCGGCGCGGGCCTCGCGCGCCTGCAGGTCCGCGCGCTCGGCCTCGATCCGGCGTTGGTCGCCGAGGTCGGCGAGGTCGCCGAAGAGGAAGGGACGGAGAACGACGCGGACGGAGAAGTCCTCGCTGGCCTCGTCGACGTCGAAGAGCCCGTCGAGAGGCGGCGGCAGCGGGTCGCTGGCGGGCTCCACCTGCAGGCGCTGGAGGTCGAACTGGCCGGAGAGCGTGATGGGGGAGCGCACGGCGTCGGCGCGAAGGGCGGCGGCGCGCGCGAGGGCATCGGCGGCCGCGAGCGCCGGGTGGTCGTCCAGGGCGCGCAGCAGGGCGGCGAGCTGGTCGCTGGCGGCCGAGTCGATCCCGGGCGCAGGGGTCGAGGTGACGGCCTGCGCCGGGTCACGCGGCGGGGGCGCGGCCGGGGCACCTTGCCCTGCGGCCGAGGCGGCGAGGAGGGCGGCCAACAGCGCGGCCGCGGTCCAGCGGCGGCGCGGCGACCGCTGCCCCGTGCGGGCGGCGGCGCGCTGCGGCGGGCGGGCGCCCGGCTGGGCCCCGCCGTTCGGGCAGGACTGGATCACGGCTGCCCCGTGCGGGTCAGCAGGTCGACGACGCGGGACGTGGCGCGCAGGTCCTCGAGCGGGACGTGGGCCAGCCGCTGCGCGGCGGTGACGAGCCACACCTCGCCCGCCCGCTCGAGGGCGGCGAGACCGGCGTCCGTCACCCGGAGATGGGCCCGGCGGCGGTCGTTCGGGTCGACGGCACGCGCGACCAGCCCACGCCCCTGCAGCTCGCGGAGCAACGCCGACACGGCGCTCTGCACGGTCTCCAGTTGCTCGGCCAGGACCTTCGGCTGGTCGACGCCGCGCTGGATCAGCGACAGCACGACCACCTGAGAGGGGCTGAGGCCGAGCGGCTCGAACGCCCGTTGGGCCATGTGCTGGACGGCGCGGAGCGCGGCCATCGCGTGCAGCGCGAGGTCGCGCACGATGGTGGCGTGCTCGGCGGCGTCGCTGGCGGGGGTCGCGTCGGATGTCGCGTCGAGGGTCTCCGGCATGGCCCCACAGCATTCGCTTCACCCAGGTGAAGTACCGTCAGCCAGCCGACAATCCTTCACCCTCGTGAAGCACATCGTGCCCCCGGTCACGTTGGGTTAGCCTTGGGCGAGTCGAGTTCCCGAGGAGGCCGCATGCCCGTGCATCCCGACGCCGGACGCCCCGCCGCACCCGAACGCCGCGCCCACGTGCCCCGGCTCGTGGCGGACTACTACACCCATGCCCCCGACGTCGCCGACCCTGGTCAGCGGGTGGCGTTCGGCACCTCCGGACACCGCGGTCGCGCCAGCGAGGGCGCGTTCAACGACGCGC
>JAABRV010000035.1:9463-19199 GCA_011390735.1 Trueperaceae bacterium
GGGCTGGTCGCCCGACCTGGCGGTCGGCAAGACGCTGGTGTCGAGCGCGCTGATCGACCGCGTCGTCGCGCGGGCCGGGCGCCGGCTCGAGGAGGTGCCGGTCGGCTTCAAGTGGTTCGTCGACGGGCTCCACGACGGGCGCATCGCGTTCGGTGGCGAGGAGTCGGCGGGCGCCAGCTTCCTGCGGCGCGACGGCCGCACCTGGACGACCGACAAGGACGGCATCCTGCTGGCGCTGCTGGCGGCCGAGATGACGGCGGTGACCGGCGACGATCCCGGCAAGCGGCACGCGGCGCTGACGGCCGAACTCGGCGCGACCGCCTACCGTCGCGTCGACGCCCCCGCGACGCCCGAGCAGAAGCGTGCCCTCGCGAGCCTGTCGCCCGATGCGGTCACCGACACGGAGCTGGCGGGCGACCGCGTCACCGCCGTGCTGACGCGCGCCCCGGGCAACGACGCCCCGATCGGCGGCCTCAAGGTGGTCACCGAGCGCGGCTGGTTCGCCGCCCGGCCGTCGGGCACGGAGGACGTGTACAAGATCTACGCCGAGAGCTTCGGCGGCGAGGCGCACCTCGAGCGGCTGATCACCGAGGCGCGGGAACTGGTCGCACGTGCGTTTGGTGGTGTCTGAGGGTGTAGCCCTCAGACACCACCAAACGCCAGGCGCCCGGCTATGCCGGGCGCACACCCTCAGGTCGCGGGCACGCTGAGGATCGGGATCGGACTGGAGCGCACCAGCGCGTCGCCGCGCGCGCCCATGATCAGGCCCGCCAGCGCGCCGTGGCGCTTCATGCCGACGACGATCGCGTCGGCACCGAGCTCGGCCGCCAGCGTGGGCAGCGTGTCGATCGGGTTGCCGCCGGCGACGACGATGCGCTCCGCGCGCCCGGCGGACAGCGTCTCCAGGCGCGCCTGGGAGGAACCCGCCTCACCCGGCGGCCCCTCCTCGACGTGCGCCAGCACGAGCTTGACGTGGGCTCGCTCGGCGAACCAGTTGGCGAAGGTCCAGGCGCCCAGGGCGGCCTCCTGGAAGTCCGTCGCCACCAGCAGCCGGCCGACGTGCCGCGTCGGGCAGTTCTCGCGCACGGTCAGGACCGGGGTCGTGGTGCGCCGCACGACGTAACCCGCGACACCGCCGAGGAAGACCTCGTCGAACGGCGTCCCGCCGTGGGCGCCCATGACCATGAGGTCGACGTCCGTGGCCAGCCGCAGCAACTCGCGTCGCGGCTCGCCCCACACCAGCTCGGTGGTCGCGCTGCCCTCGCCGAGGAGAGCGAGTCGGTCCATCAGGGCGCGGGTCTCCTGCTGCCGCTCCGATTCGAGGCGTCGCTGCAGGTCGGCGTTGATGGCGTCGGCCCCCGCGGGCAGGAACGCCCGGCCGTGGCCCTCCTGGAAGTGCTGCTGGACGTGCACGACGTGCAGCTTCGCGGCCGCGCGGCGGGCGATGTCGACGGCGAGCGTCCTGGCGAGTTCGGCGGTGTGGCTGAAATCGGTCGCGTGAAGGATACGCATGGGGTCCCTCCAGCTGGGTCGTTCCCCGTCCCAGGCGCCGAAACGGCACCGCTGGCGACGCGAGGCCGGCCTCCTCATGCTAGCAGGATGCTGGGGGCACCAAAGGGTCCGGCCACCGTGAGCGGGCTGCCGGGGGTGGTCACGGTGACCGGAGCCGGTCGCGGATCGCAGTGCGAGCCACGAACCCGGTAGTCCTAGTGAACCGCATCACGATGTCGCGCGGGTCGGTGAAACTCCGACACGCGGGCGTCGGTGCGCGTTCGTGCGGCGTGCCCGACCCAGGCCGCGCCACGCGGTCACGCGCGCCGGCGCCGGAGGCCCTAAACTGAAGGTAGGCAAGCGAGTCCGTGAGATGCCGACGCCGACCCGGTCGAGGGGCTCGCGCGCCGCTTGCGCAGGAGGTACCGCATGTACCGCAAGATCCTCGTACCCACGGACGGCAGCGCGTGTGCCCAGCACGCGGTCCACGAGGCGGTCGAGCTGGCCAAGGCCATCGACGCCGAGATCACCTTCCTGTACGCGCTCGAGAACCCGCTCACCACCGGCACCGCCAGCCCCGAGGCGCTGCCGTACTCGGCGCAGCTGTGGGACGACCTCAAGGCGATGGCCGACGAGGCCCTCCAGGCGGCCACCGCGGTCGCCGAGTCCAGCGGCGTCCACGCCACCGCGGTGCGGATCGACAACCGCGCGCCGGTCCAGGCGATCCTCGAGGCCGAGGACGAGCACGACCTGGTGATCATGGGCACGCACGGGCGCCGGGGGTTCAACCGCTGGATGTTCGGCTCGGTCGCGGAGGGCGCGCTCCGCAGGGCGAAGCGACCGTTCCTCCTCATCCGCAGCGGTGAGGCCGAGGGCTGAGCGGTCCCGCACGGGCGATCGACCCGCCCGCGGGAGGCGACGAACCCGCTGGGCCCGCGGGGCCCGCAGGGCCCGCTGGGCCCGCAGGGCTCATCACGCACGGCGGTCACCGGAACCTCGAGCTCGAGACGCTGCTCGAGCTGTCACGCGCGCTGGAAGGCGCCGCGACCGGTTTCGAGGCGGCGGTGCGGGCCTTGCGGACGCTGGTCACGGGGGACCGCTTCGCGGCGGGGCAGGTGTGGTGGCCCGCTGAGCACGGATCGCGCTGGAGGACGGTCGGCTTCGGTGCCGAGGGCGGTCGGCCGGCCGCGACGATCGTCGAGGCGGCCACGGCCGCGGGTGGGCCGCGCCGGCACGAGGGTTGGTGGCTGATCCCCGTCGCCGACGAGGGGGTGCTGGGCCTGGGTGGGGGCCCCGACGTCTCCGGCTCGTTCCTCCTCGGCGTCGCGGAGGTCGTCACGGCAACGGCCCAGGGCGGCCGCCTGCGGCGGAGCCTGGAGGAGAAGGAGACCCAGCGATCGCGGCTGCTGCAGGCCCTCCTGACGGCCCAGGAGGAGGAACGCGGCCGCATCGCGCGCGACCTGCACGACCAGATCGGCCAGTCGCTCACGGCCATGCTCCTGGGGCTCGACCGGCAGCTGGAACGGTCGGCGCCCGCGGCCGACGGCGCCCGCGACGAACTGCGGCGCCTGCGGTCGTTGACGGCGGTGACGCTCGCCGACGTGCGGCGGATCGCGCTCGACCTGCGCCCCTCGGTGCTGGACGAGCTGGGCCTGGCGGCGGCGCTGCGCCGCTTCGCGCGGGAGTTGCACGAGCGCTACGGCATCGCGGTCACGGTGCTGGTCGAGGTCCCCGAGCGCCTGCCGGCGCAGGTCGAGACGGTGCTCTACCGGGTGGCGCAGGAGGCGTTGACCAACGTGGTGCGGCACGCGCGCGCGGCCGAGGCCTCCATCGTCGTCACCGTCGCGGGCGGCTTCGTCCAGCTGGTGGTGGAGGACGGCGGCGTCGGTTTCGATCCCACGGCCCTGGCGCCGGCCGAGCGCATCGGCCTGATCGGCATGCGCGAACGGCTCGAACTGCTCGGCGGCGGCCTGCGCCTCGAGAGTGCGCCCGGCAGCGGCTGCAGCGTGCACGGGCGGCTGCCGCTCCCATGAGCGACCACGAGGACGACGGCCGGCGCGGCCAGCAAGGCGGAAACGGCGGCCACCAGGGCATGCACGGCCGGATCCGGCTCTTCCTGGTCGACGATCACCGCATCGTTCGCGCCGGCGTGCGGGCGCTGCTGCGTGCCCACGACCAGCTCGAGGTGGTGGGGGAGGCCGACAGCGGCGAGGAGGCCATCGCGCGGGTGCCGGAGCTGCGGCCGGACGTGGTGCTCATGGACCTGTCGCTGCCGGGCATGAACGGCATCGCCGCCGCGGGTGAGCTGCGGCGCCTGGACCCGGCGCCGAGGCTGGTGGCGTTGTCGATGCACGAGGACCCGGAGTACGTGCAGGGGTTCCTCGAGGCCGGAGGCTCGGGCTACGTGCCCAAGTCGGCGGTCGAGACGCAGCTCGTCGACGCGATCATGGCGGTGATGCGCGGCGAGTACTACGCGCCCCCCGAGTTGCTCGCCGAGGTCGCGCGAGCCGCTGGACGGCCCGATCCGTACAAGCACGTCCGGCTCACCCGTCGCGAGCTCGAGGTCGTGCGCCGCATGGCCCAGGGCAGCACCTACCGCGAGATCGCCGAGGCGTTGTCCATCTCGGAGAAGACCGTCGCGACCTACCGCGAGCGTGCGGGCGAGAAGCTCGGCGTGCGCCATCGCGCGGGACTGGTCCGCTGGGCGCTCGAGCACCACCTGATCGACTGAGCAGCTGTCTCCGTGCGCCGTGGCGCAGACGCCACGGCCCGGCGTTAGCATGCCCGCGTGCAGGCGAAGGGTTGGGGCGCGCCGAACCGCAACTTCCTCCTGGGCGTCTACAACGGCGTCCTGGTCAACGGGGGCGAGGCCTTCTTCCACTCGGGCCTGGTGCTCGCGCCCTTCCTGGCCGCGCTCGGGGCGCCCGCCTGGGCGATCGGCCTGATCCCGGCCCTGCGGGTGGGCGGCTGGTTCCTGCCGCAGCTGTTCGTGGCGACCCGGCTCGCGCACGTGCCGTTCAAGCTGCCGCTCTACCGGCGGACGTCGACCCTGCGGGTGATCGCGTTCGCCTGCCTCACGGCGGCTGTGTTCCTGGTCGGTGACCGGCCCGCGATCCTGGTGCCCCTGACGCTGGCGATGGTGCTCATCAACTCGGTCGCCGGCGGCGTCGGCGGCGTGCCGTTCGCCGACGTCACCGCCAAGGTGGTGCCCCACTACCGGCTCGGCACCTTCTGGGCACTGCGCAACGGCATCGGCGGCCTGCTGGCGCTGCTGTCGGGCCTCGTCCTGCGGCGGGTGCTGGACGGCGGGCTCGCCTTCCCCCACGACTTCGCGCTGGTCTTCCTGCTGGGGACGCTGCTCACCGGCGGCGCCTACCTCGCCTTCGCGCTGGTCCGCGAGCCCGAGGGCAAGATCGCGCTGAAGCAGCCGCTCGGCGGCACGCTGAGGCGTCTGCCCGGCGTGCTGCGCGGCGATCCGAGCTTCCGCCGCTACCTGCGGGTCCGCTTCCTGGCGCTGGCGGGCCTCCTCGCGGAGCCCTTCTACGCGGTCTACGCGATCGAGCGGCTCGGCGCCCCGGCCAGCGCGCTGGGCACCTACGTCATCGTCGCGACGTTCGCGGCGATCGCGATCAACTTCGCCCTGCGTCGGCCCGCCGACCGCGGCCGCAACGTCGACGTGCTGCACGTGGCGATCGCCCTGCTGGCGGCGGCGCCCGTCGTGGCCCTCGTCGCCGGCGATTGGCGGGTGTTCGCGCTGGTCTTCGCGTTCTCCGCGGCGGGCAACTCCGGGATGGGCATCGCCGCCTGGAACCTGCTGTACGCCGTGTCGCCCGAGGCCGACCGGCCGCTCTACGTCGGGGTGGCCAACAGCGTCTTGGCGTTACCGAGCCTGGCGCCGGTCGCGGTGGGTGCGGCGCTGGCGTGGCTCGGCTTCGGCGGCGCGTTCGCGATCGCGGCCGGCCTGGCGCTCACGAGCCTCGCGCTGTCGTTCCGCTTCGGGGAGCTGCGGGCGCTCGATCGCGCGGCGCTCGAGGGCCGGCACCGCTGAGGCGGGTGCCGTCGCGGTCTCCGCGACCTTGAACCGGGTTCAGAGCCGGTGGAAGGCCTCGACGTTCAGCACGAACACGATCGCCCCGCCGACCGGCACCTCCATCGGCTGGGAGGCGAAGGCGCCCTCCACGGCGTGCAGCGGCGAGCCCGCGGTCACGACCTTGGTGCGCTCGCGGCAGTTGGCGTGGATGATCTCCTGCACCAGGGCGACGTCCTTGTCGTCCACGCCGATGATCAGCGTGGTGTTGCCCTCACGAAGGAAGCCGCCGGTCGACGCCATCTTGGTCGACTGAAAGCTGCGTTCGCGCAGCGCCTGCTCGAGCTTGGCGGCGTCGGCGTCCTGCACGATCGTCAGGAGCAGTTTCATGGTGACCGACATGGTAGCAGACCGCGGCGAGGGGTTCGTCGTGCGCCGGCGGGGCGCCCGCGTTCCGGTTGACACCCCGGTGGCGCGAACGTACGCTTGCGAGCGAGTTCGTTTCGCGTCACCGCCGTCCTGGACGCGGATGACGCGGCCACGGTCCGCGCTTCCAAGCGGGCCGACGACGCCGGACGAACCCGCGCGCCCGGAGGAGCCATGACCCAGAGCGACCTGATCCTGATCCGAGAGAAGCATGCCCAACTCGACGGTCTGTTGCCGGACCTGCAGGCGGACGCCTGGGTGGTGTTCTGTCGCGAGGGGAGCGACCGCTCCACGCTGCTCTTCGCGGGCCACGCGATGGTCGGCCTGTCGGCGTTCGTGTTCACCCCGTCGGGGCGCAAGATCGCGCTGGTGGCGGACTACGACCGCATGGGCATCGAGCAGCCCGGCGTGTTCGATGACGTGATCGCCTACGGACGCGAGGGGCTCGACAGCCACCTGCGGGACGTGTGGGCCGAGCTGCAGCCCAACGTGGTGGCCCTCAACCAGCACGAGGACGACTACTTGGTCGACGGTCTGACCGTCGGCCTCCTGCGCAAGCTGGAGAAGACCGTCGGCGACGACGGCCTTGGCGCCCGGGCCGTCTCCTCGGCGCCGGTGCTCGAGCCGCTGCGGGCGCGCAAGTCGCCGGAGGAGCTGCGCCGGCTGCGGCGCGCGGTCGAACTCACCGAGCAGTTGCTCGACGAGGCGGGCCAGTTCATGCGCGTCGGAATGACCGAACGCGACGTCGCCGAGTTCATCAAGCGGCGGCAGCGCGAGCTCGGCGTCACCCACTCCTTCAGCGACGGCGCCGCCGTCATGACGGGCAGCGCGGGGCTCGGGCACCGCAGTGCCGGCGACGCGCCGCTGCTCGAGGGCGACACCGTCGTCATCGACATGGGCGTCTTCGTCGAGGGCTACACCTCCGACATCATGCGCACGTACTACCTGGCGCGCCCCGGCGAGAGCGCCCCGCCGCCCGAGGTTCAGCGGCGCTTCGACGCGGCGATGGCGGCCGTGCACGCCAGCGTGGCCGCGATGCGACCGGGCGTGGCGGGCCACGAGATCGATGCCGTCGCGCGGCGCGTGCTCGAGGCGCACGGCGCGCCCGTCTACACCCACGCGCTCGGCCACCAGATCGGTCGCACCGTGCACGACGGGGGCACCACCCTGGCGCCGCTCGGCGACCGTTACGGCACCCGCGGGCTCGGGCGCCTCGAGGTGGGCGAGGTCTACACCGTCGAGCCCGTCGTCCACGGCCGCACCGGGGTGGACGGGCATCCGATCGGGCCCGAACAGGACGTCGTCGTCACCGAGACGGGCACCGAGTTCATCTCGACGCCCCCCACCGGGCTCGTGCTCGTCAGGTAGGCTGCGCCGTGCTCCAGTACGTCCTGCGGCGCCTCGTCTCGCTGGTGTTCATCCTCCTCGGCGTCTCCGTCCTGGTGTTCCTCCTCGTGCACCTGGCGCCGGGCGATCCCGTCCGGATCATGCTCGGCGAGGAGGCCACGGTCGAAGACGTCGAGCGGCTCAACCGCATCTACGGCTTCGACCAGCCGCTCCCGACGCAGTACCTGCGCTGGATCGGCAACGCGCTCCGGGGCGACCTCGGGCTCTCGATCCGCTCGCAGCTGCCGGTGTCGACGCTGATCTTCGAGCGCATGCCGGCGACGATCGAGCTCGCGCTGTGGTCGCTGATCATCGCCATCGGCGTGGGCGTGCCGCTGGGGGTGCTGTCGGCGGTGCGCCGCAACACCTGGATCGACTTCGGGTCGATGTTCGCGGCGCTGGTGGGGGTGGCGGCACCCAACTTCTGGGTGGGGCTGATCCTTCTCTCGCAGGTCGCGCTGTACGTGGCCTGGCTGCCCATCGGTGGCCGTGGACCGTCGTTCGGGGAAGCGCTGGTCGCGCTGTTCACGCGCTTCGACGCCGTGGTCCTGTGGGACCACCTGCGCTACATCCTGCTGCCGGCGCTGGCGCTCGGCACCTCGATCATGGCGCTCATCACGCGCCTGACGCGCTCGAGCCTGCTCGAGGTGCTGGGTCGCGACTACGTCCGCACGGCGCGCGCCAAGGGGCTCAGGGGTCTGACCGTGGTGTACGGTCACGCGCTGAAGAACGCGCTGCTGCCCGTCGTCACCGTCGTGGGCGTGCAGTTCGGCGCCCTGCTCGGCGGCTCCATCGTCATCGAGGTCGTCTACTCGTGGCCGGGCGTCGGCCGCCTCATCGTCAACGCCATCAGCCAGCGCGACTTCCCGGTGGTCCAGGGGAGCGTCCTCATGCTGGCGATCGTCTTCGCCTTCGTCAACCTGCTCGTCGACCTGAGCTACAGCCTGATCAACCCGAGGATCCGCTATGGCTGACGTGCCTGCCGTCGTCGTCCCCGTGCCGCGTCGCGGCAACCCGATGCTGCGCAAGCTGCTGCGCAACAAGAACGTCGTCGCCGGATCGATCATCATCCTGCTACTGCTGGTCGTCGCCGCGGTCGGCCCCTGGATCACGCCGATGGACCCCTACCGGCAGGACATCTGGGAGCGTTACGCCGCGCCGCGCGGCCTCATCGTCGAGGGGCAGCTGAACACGCAGTTCGTCCTCGGGGCCGACGAGCTCGGCCGCGACCTGCTCTCCCGGCTGATCCTCGGCGCGCGCGTGTCGCTCATGGTCGGCTTCGTCGCCACCAGCATCTCGCTGCTGTTCGGCGTGGTGCTCGGCGCGGTCTCCGGCTACGTCGGCGGCTGGGTCGACAACGTGATCATGCGTCTGATGGACGTCATCCTGGCCCTGCCCGGCATCCTGCTCGCGATCGCGATCGTGGCGGCGCTGGGCCCCAACATCGTCAACGCGATGGTGGCGATCGCCGTGGTCCGCATCCCCCAGATCGCGCGCGTGGTGCGCTCCGACGTCCTCGCGATCCGCGAGGAGGAGTTCGTCGAGGCGGTCAAGGCGCTCGGCCAGAGCCACGTCGTCGTGCTCTTCAAGCACATCCTGATGAACGCCTGGGCCCCCACGCTGGTCATCGCCACGCTCGGCATGGGGACCGCGATCGTCGCGGAGGCGGCGCTGTCGTTCCTCGGGCTCGGCGCGCAGCCGCCGCAGATCTCCTGGGGCCGCATGCTGTCGGTGGGGCGCGAGGCGATCCGCAGCGCGCCGCACGTGACGCTCTACCCGGGCCTCGCCATCACGATCGTCGTGCTGGGCTTCAGCCTCCTCGGCGACGGCCTGCGCGACGTGTTCGACCGGCGGCTGCAGGACCACTGACCGTGCGCCGCCGCGTCTGCGGCGTCGCGCGCGGCCGCCGACGCACCGGCTTCAGCGGCTCGGTTCCCACACCGCCCGCTCGCCCGCGCCCAGCGCCTCGAAGAGGCTGCGGCCGTAGTAGACCGCGGGCCGCGCCTGGCCGGCGTCGAGCAGCCTGCGCTCGTCGTAGGCCCCGGGTCGGTGGTGCACCGCCACGACCTCGCCGACGACGAGGTCGTGGTCGCCGGTCTCGTGGACGGCCGTCACGCGGCACTCGTACGCCAGGTAGGCGTCGTGCAGGATCGGCAGGTCGAGCACGGCGCCGCTCGTGCTTGCCAGGCCGAAGCGCGCGAACTTGTCGAGCCCGTCGCGGCCGCTCGTCGAGCCGACGCCAGCGATCGCGTCCGCGCGCTCGAACGGGAGGAAGTGCACCGCGAAGGCGCCGGACGCCCTCACCAGCCCATGCGTGTGGCGCGTGCGCCCCAGCGCGACGCCGTAGAGCGGGGGCTCGGCGGAGAGCGCCGTGTGCCAGCCGGCGCTCATGACGTTGCGCTCGCC
>JAABRV010000036.1 GCA_011390735.1 Trueperaceae bacterium
GTCGGGTAGCTGACGCCGAGCATGCGCTCGACCTCCTTGAGGTTGCCGCGGACCTTGACGAACAGGCGCAGGTAGTCGAGGCTCTCGCGGTCGAGCAGGGCGAACTCGTTGGGCAAGAAGTTGCCCTCGATGACGACGCCGGAGTTCGGCCCGCGCAGGCGGGTGACCTCGAGCGACTCGCCCGTGACGGGGCAGCGGGTGGGCATCGGGTGCTTGTCGTTCATGGTTTGGCCTCTCCGGGGCGCGCTCGCGGCGCGCCCCCGTCAGTACGAGACGATCTGGATCTTGACGCCGTCGCCGGCCTCGACGTGCACGAAGGGCTCGCCCGAGGGCAGGCGCAGCATGCCCTCGCCGGCGCCCTCGAGCAGGGCGATGGCCGTGTGCCACGGCGCCGGTCCAGGCTCGCCGGACAGGTCGAGGTCGAGGCGGAAGCGGCCGCGCTTGAACTCCCCGCTGGCCTTCGCGCGTGCCTTGGTCGGCAGGTGCCGCGCGATCCACAGCGCCCAGGGCCCGAGCAGCAACAGCGCGCGCAGCGACTCCTCGAGCGCCCACACGGGCACGCCCCAGCGGATCCGGACCTTGTCGGCCTCGAGCCGCAGCCAGAGCAGCCGAGGGCGGACGTCGTCCAGGTAGCGGACCCACCAGTCGGCCTCGCCCCAGCGGGGCCAGCTCTGCATCACACGACCTCGACGACGATCTTCGCCTTCTTGCCGCCGCTGTCGTCGTCGACGTCGATGTCGACGAGCTTGCCCTCGGGCGTCTCGGTCGAGAGCGCGTTGATGAGCTCGCTGAGGTCGATGCCCTGCGCCTCGAGCTCGGTGCGCGCCTCGGCCGGCAGGAAGCGACCGGCGAACTTGGCGAGGCCGAGCGGCACGTTGACGCGAATCTTGGCGCGGTCGCCATCGCCGTCTTCGTTGGCGTCGATCGAGATGCGCAGCATCCGCGCCGTGCCGGTGCGGCCGGGCGGGGGCGGCGGGGACGGGGGAGCCGCGCCGATGGGCGCGTCGCCGAGCGCACGCAGCAGCTCGCTCGCCTGGTCGACGTTGATCTGGCCCGCGGCCAGCATGTCGAGCACCTTCTTGCGCTCGTCCTGGGCGGCCATGGTCACCCCTCCTTCGCGGGGGCGCGAAGGCTGAGGTCGCCGGCGGTCAGCCGCACCTCGACCCGCGCGTTGCCGGCGCCGACGCGTCCGCGCGCCTGCGCGCCGACCATGCGGTCGTCGACCTCGAAGCCGGGCGCGTGCAGGTCGCCCATCGAGACCGAGGCCTCGACGGTCGCGTCGCTGCCGGGCTGGAAGCGGACGTCGACGTCCCCCGCCTTGGCGCTGATGCGATGACGGCCCTGCGTGGGCCGGAACGCGACGGCCAGGTCGCCCGCGGCCTTGGAGAGGTCGACGGACGCGGCGTCGCGGACCGACAGGTCACCGGCCAGCATGCGGCCGCGGACGTAGGGGACGCCGGCCACGTCGGCGTCGCCGGCCTTGAGATCGAGCGCGAGGCCCCACGCCCGCGGGAGCCGCACGCGGACGTCGAGCGCCGCGCCGCGCCCCACCCAGCGGTCGATCGACCAGCCCCGCTCGGAGGTGACGCGGACGCCCTCGTCGGTCGGGGTCACGACCAGCTTCTGGTCCTCGTCGCCCTCGACGACGGGCTCGTCGATGTCGTCGGCGACGACGCTCAGGTCGGCGGCCGTCATCTCGACCGTGCACCAGCGGGTGCCGGCGGGGGCGAGTTCGATCGGGGCCATCGTGGATGAGGCCGCCGCGCCGGTCGTGGACTGGCGCGCCTCGGCGACGGCCTCGCGGGCCTGGCTCGAGGCCTCGCGGGCGGCCTGGCGGGCGGCCTCGGCGGCCTCACGCGCGGCGGCGCGGACGCGATCGGCGACGGTGGAGCCGGCATCGGCCGCGTCCGGCTCGGGCGCGCCCGACGCGGGCGCAGCCGCTTCGGGTGCAGCCGCCGGCGAAGCGGGTCCCGTCGCCTCGACGGCCCCACCCTCGGGGGTCTCGTCGAGTTCGGACAGGACGCCGATCAGGCGCTCGGCCTCCTCGGGGGTGATCTGGCCTGCGTCGCGCAGGGCTCGGACGCGCTCGATGTCGTTCATGGCTCCTCCTCGCGGGGATGCTGGACCTCGAGCGCCCCGCGGCGTCTCGACTCCGCGGGGCGCCTTGGGTGCCGTTCAGGCGGTCGTGCGAATGCGGCGGTGGGGACGAGTGGGGCGCCAGTTCGCGGCTTCGGTCGCGGTGGGCTCGATCCGCTCGGCGAAGCGGGCGATCCGGCGGGCGAGGGCGAGAAGGGCGCGGGCGACGATGACGCGGTCGGGGTTGGGCTGCTGTGCTTGGGCGAGGAGGCGGGCGGTGTTGGCCTCCTGGCGGAGTTGCGCGGCGTAGGCGGCGCCGTGGGGCAGAACGTTGTTCGGGTACATGCTCGCCTCCTTGATCAAGATGATAGGCGAGCTTTATCAGATTGTCAACCCCTTCTTTCTATTCTTCGTCCGGCACCCTCCGCGACCAACGATAAGCGCCGTCCAGGAAGGCACGAACCTCGTATCCGCGCTCCACCAGGTCGACCGAGGCCGCCCTGAAGGCCTCGCCCCACGCCAGCGCATCGTTCCGGGCCTCGCGCCGGAGCGCGCCGATGTTCCGCGGCGCCGCGACCCACACCCGATCGACGTCCAGCCCGAGCGTCACCGGCCCCGGGACGTCGCGCTCCGGGTCGCGCGCCAGCGCCCACACGGCGTCCGCCCCCGGAGGGTCCGCGCTCCGGCCGCTGGGTGCGTCGCCGTCCACCCGGAAGAAGGCCGCGTGCGGGTCGTCGCCGGCGCGCCCGGCCACCCGCGGCGAGTCGAGCCGCCACAGCCCGACGAAGCGATCCGTCGGCAGCTCGCCCGACAGCACGCCCCCGAGGACGCCGTAGAAGTCGACGTGGTACTCGTGCACCACCACACCGAGGTGCTCGAGGTTGAGCCGAGCGTTGCCCGCCTGCAGCGGGTCGAAGGTCCAGGCGACCCAGTCGATGCCCCGCTCGAGGCACCAGCGCCGCTGGTACCACTTCAGGCGCCTGCCCAGACCCAGGCCCCGCGCCTCCGGGACCACCGCCATCATGTGCGAGTGCAGGCCCATCGGCCGCAGGCCCGGCTCGTGCGCGAAGGCCGGGAAGCCGTAGAGGAAGCCGACCTGCTCGCGGCCGACGAACGCCCCGGCGACCAGCGCGCCCGCGTGCAGCGCCGCGCGGATCTGCGCCGCCGGCACGACCTCGCGGTCGCGGTAGCCCCACACCCGGACCTGCAACTCCTCGCACGTGCGCAGCGCGTCCATCGTCAATAGCGGTCGGATCTGGACGTCCATGGTCATCAGGGACGAGTGTAAGCGGTGGCGGTCGACCGCGGGCCGCCGGAGACGGTGTCCGCCGGGGCGGCCACGACGCCACCCGCGGCCGCGCACTCGGTGGTACACGTGACGCCATGCCCACCGCCCCCGACCTGCCCATGCTCGTGGCGGCCGCCGGCCCCGGCGAGCGCCACGCCGCCCTGCTCCCGACCCCCACCGACCCGCCCACGGAGGTCCCCGCGTTCGCGCTGCGCGGCGCGACGCCCGGCCCGACCCTGCTCGTGACCGCGGGCGTGCACGGCGCCGAGTACGCCTCGATCGAGGCGGCCTACCGGTTGGCGGCGTTCGATCCCACGGAGCTGAGCGGGACGCTCGTCGTGCTGCCGATCGTCAACCGGCCCGCGTACCGGGTCCGAGCGATCTACGGCAACCCGATCGACGGCAAGAACCTCAACCGCCAGTTCCCCGGCGACCCGGCCGGCAGCTTCGCGCCCCGACTCGCCCACTGGCTGACCGACGCCTGGGTGCGCCACGCCGACGCCTACCTCGACCTGCACGGCGGCGACCTCAACGAAGCCCTGACGCCCTTCGTCCTGCACGCGCGCGGCGACGAGCGCGCCCGCGCGCTGGCGGAGGCGTTCGGCCTCCCCTACGTGATCGCGTCGAGCTCCGCCGGCCACTCCTACGCCGGCGCCGCGGCGTTGGGCGTGCCCGCGGTGCTCGCCGAGGCCGGCGGCCAGGGCCTCTTCCCCGAACGCGACGTGCTCGCGCTGGTGGACGGCGCGCGCCGCGTCATGCGCCACCTCGGCCTGCTCGCCGGCGAGGCGACGCCGCGCCCCACGGTCCCCATCGAGCGCTTCGTCGTGCTGACCTCGGACCACGAGGGGCGCTGGTACCCGCGCGTGCGCCTCGACGCCCGCGTCGAGGCGGGCGAGCCGCTCGGGGAGATCCGCGACCTGCTCGGCGAGGTCGTGCAACGCGTGACCGCCCCCGTGGCCGGCACCGTGCTGTACCACGTCGCGACGCTCGCCATCGACCGCGGCGACCCGCTGGTGGGGATCGGCGCGACCGCCACGGGCGGTTGACGGCGCCGGGGCCGGCCCGCGCGGGCCCCCACACGGGCGCGGGCCCGCATACGGGCGCGGGCCCGCAGTCAAGCGCGGGGCGCACGGTGGCGCGCGGCCTTCAGCCCTGCGCCGCCAACCAGGCCTCCACCTCGTCCCGCCGCGGGATCGGCCCCACGGCCCCATAGCCACGGGTCGACAGCGCCGCCGCCGCGTTGGCGTAGCGGGCCGCGTCCGCGAGGGAGGCGCCGCGCACCCACTCGGCCAGGAACGCCCCGTCGAAGGTGTCGCCCGCGCCGGTCGCGTCGACCGTCGCCACGGCGTGGCCCGCCAGGCGGTGCCGCTCGTGAACGTCGCCGACGAGCGCGCCGTCCGGGCCCAGCTTGAGCGCGACGACCCGGGCGCCCCGCTCCAGCAGGGCGTCGACGACCGCGTCCGGGTCCGTCAGGCCGGTCAGTTGCGCGGCGTCCTCCAGGCTGGGCAGGCAGACGTCGCACTGGGCGATCGTCTCCATCGCGACGGCGCGTGCCCGCGCCAGCGGCCAGAGCTTGAGGCGCAGGTTGGTGTCGTACGAGACCGCGGCACCCGCGGACCTCGCGGCCTCGATGGCCGCGAACACCGTGTCGCACGCGTCGGCGCTGATCGCCTGACTGATGCCGGACACGTGCAGCACCCGGGCGGACGCGATCGCCGCCACGGGCACGTCGGCCGGCCGCATGCGGCTGGCGGCGGAGTCGCGCCGGTAGTAGCTGAACGCATGGCCGTCGGGGCCATGGGTGACGAAGTAGATGCCGGTGGGCGCGTCCGGGTCGCGCGCGACGTGGCCCGCTTCGACGCCCTCGGCGGCCCACAGTTCCATGAAGCGATCGCCGAACACGTCACGGCCGAGCCGCGTCCAGTAGCCGGCCGCGGCGCCCTGGCGGGCGGCGGCGATGACCGCGTTGGAGGTGTCGCCCCCGAAGCCCTGCAGGTAGCGCGGGCCACCGTCGCCGGGCTCGGCCGTCTCGTTGAACTCGAGCATCGGCTCGCCGAGGCCGAGGACGTCCAGCGTCTTCGCCACGGCCTAGATCCGGTTGTACTTGGCGAGGCCCGCGGCCAGCGAGCCACTCTCGCGGATGTAGCGCGCCTGCTCGGCCTCCTTCTTCTCGATGTCGAGCGACATCGCCAGCACCTCGTCGACGTGCGCCTGCGGGACCACGACCACGCCGTCGATGTCGGCGACGATCAGGTCGCCGGGATGCACGGTGACGCCGCCGCACTCGACCGGGACGTTGGCCGCCAGCGTGCGGAAGCGGCCGACGGTGGTTCCGGGCGAGACGGCGCGGGCGTACACGGGAAAGTCGTAGTCGCGGCGGATCTCGGTGACGTCGCGCACGCCGCCGTCGAGGATCGCGCCGGCGAGGCCGTTGACGACGGCGCCGGCGGTCATCAGGCCGCCCCACACCGCCAGGTCGCACTCGCCACCGGTGCCGATGACGACGACGGAGCCGGCCGGGCTGGCGTCGATGATCTCGAGCGCGTGCGTGGGCGGGTGCTTCTCGTCGGTCGGGCCCTCGGCCACGGTGACCGCCGGGCCGACGACCTTCTTGTCGTTGATGCGGGGCTTGACGCTGTGATGCAGGTAGCCGCGCCGGCCGGTGATCAGATCGACGGCGTCGGCCACCGAGGCGGTCGCGACCGTGTGGAACTGGGCGATGACGTGGTCGGGGTAGGTCATGGGGCCTCCTGGGGATGGTCGAACGGCATGATGCGTGGCCGCGACGCGCGGCGCATCAGGTGGGCCAAGGGTTGACCCAGGCGCGCGGCGGCTCGCCGGAGAAGACGCGGGCGACCTCCTGCGCGGCCCGCTCCTGCAGCTCGCGCACCGACGCCTCGGAGTACCAGGCGGTGTGGTCGGAGAGGACGACGGCGTCGAGCTCGCGCAGCGGATGGTCGGGCGCGAGGGGCTCGCGCTCGAAGACGTCGATGCCCGCGCCGAAGAGCCGGCCGGCCCGCAGCGCCGCGACGAGGGCGCCCTCGTCGATGAGGCCGCCGCGGCCGGTGTTGACGAGGATGGTCGTCGAACGCATCGACGCCAACTCGGCCGGGCCGATCAGATGGCGCGTCTTGTCGGTGAGCGGTGCGTGCAGCGAGATCAGGTCGGCCTCGCGGCACAGGGTGCCGACGTCGACGCGCTCCGCGTCGGCCGGCAGGTCGGCGGCGTACGGGTCGGCGACGAGGATCCGCCGTGGGGCGAACGGCCGCATCTTGGCCAGGAAGGCTCGGGCGATCGCGCCGAAGCCCACCAGGCCCAGCGTCCGGCCGGTGAGCGTGTGCATCGGCTCCGCCTGCCCCACGCCCCAGGCGCCCGCGCGCACGTGGCGGTCGCGCGGCACGATCCGCCGGGCGACGGCGAGCAGCAGCGCGAGCGCGTGGGTACTCACCTCATCGATGCCGTACCCGGGCGTGTTGGCGACGTGGATGCGGCGCTCGCGGGCGGCCTCCAGGTCGACATTGTCGACGCCGATGCCGTAGCGGACGATCGCGCGGCAGCGCCCCAGGCGCTCGATGACGCCGCGGTCGATGCGCGCCTCGCGCACCAGCAGCGCGTCCGCCTGCGCGAGCGCCTCGGCGAAGCCGGGTTCGCCGGGGGCGGTGGTCTCGATGCCGGCGACACCGAAGGGGGCGAGGATCGCCCCCTCGGTGTCGTAGCTCTGGTAGCCGTTCCCGACCACGAAGACGCGGCGGGTGGGGCGGCTCACGTCGTCCCCGTCAGTTGCCGCGGAACTCGTCGATGGCGGCGAACAGGGCGTCGATCATGTCCTGCGGCACCACCGTGCGGATGTACTCGAGCACGGCGGGCTGCGCCAGCTCGCGGAAGGCCTGGATCTCGGCGGGCGTCAGGACGGCCACCTCCATGCCGAGGCCACTGAGGATCTCCTCCGCGCTGTCGTCCTGCGCGGTCGTCATCGCGCGGTGGATCTCCTTGGCGATGTTGGTGCCGTCCTGGACGATGCGCTGTTCCTCGGGGGTCAGGCTCTGCCAGAAGTTCTCGCCCGTGATGTAGACGTGCACGCTGTACACGTGGGCGTCGAGCGACACGTACTTCTGGTACTGGTAGAGGCTCGCGGCGAGGATGTTGGTGACGCCGTTCTCCTGGCCGTCGACCACGCCCTGCTGCAGCGCGCTGGGGAGCTCCGGCCAGGCGATGGCCGCCGGGCTGGCGCCGAGGCTGTTCACGAGGGCCTCGTAGATCGGGCTGGGCTGCACGCGGATCTTGAGCCCGCGCATGTCCGCGGGGCTGCGGATGGGGCGAACGTCGTTGGTGAAGTGACGGATGCCGTTGTCCGCGATGGCCAGCGGCCGCAGGTTGGATTCGGCGATCATGCGCTCGGCGAACATCGCGCCGAAGTCGCCGTCGAAGACGCTGTACGCCTCGGGCTGCCCGGTGAACAGGTAGGGGATGCTGAAGAGCTCGATCGGGCGGAAGAAGCCCGAGATCGGCCCGTCGTGCACGACGCCCATCTGGATCGTGCCGAACTGCAGACCCTCGAGGACCTCGGCGGCCGTGCCGAGCTGGCTGGCCGGGAAGATCTCGACCTGCAGGCTGCCGTTCGACTCGGCTTCCACGTAGCGCTCGAAGGCGAGAGCGGCAGCGTGTTTGGGTTGGTCGGCGCGGCCGGGCTGGAAGTGGGCGTAACGGATGACGGTCTGTCCCAGCGCGGTGCCGAGGACGAGGAGCAGGACGAGGACGGAGAGCTTGCGCATGCGGGCCTCCTTCGAGGCGGGGACGGGACGTTTCCGCGACTGCGGGAACGGGGGGCGGCGGGGGGTCGTTGGGCCTCCTTCCTCAGCGGGTCAACCCGAACCAGCCGGGCACGGTCAGGCTGATGGCCGGGAAGGCGATCACCAGCGCCAGCACGACGAGTTCGGCGAGCAACAAGGGGACGACGGCACGCGAGAGCCGCTCCAGACGGAGCTTGCCCACGGTGCAGATGACGAACAGCACGGGCCCGATGGGGGGCGTCACCATCCCGATCGCGAGGTTGAGCACCAGCATCATCGCGAACTGCAGGGGATCGATGCCGAACTGGGCTGCCACCGGGGCCAGCACGGGCACCAGGATGATGACGGCGGGCAGGGTGTCGACGACGAGGCCGACGAGCAGGATGAACACCGCCAGCAGGATCATGATCACGATGCGGTCCTCGGTGAGGCCAGCCAGCCAGCGGGCGAGGTTCTGCGGCACCTGCAGCACGGTGAGGAGCCGCGAGAAGATCGTCGCCATCGAGACGATCAGCAGGACCGCGGAGGTCAGGATCCCGCTGCGCAGGAAGACGCCCGGCACGTCGCGCCACTTCAGCCGGCGGGTGAGGAAGAGGCTGACGATCAGCGCGTAGAACACGGCGACCGCGGCGGCCTCGGTCGCGGTGAAGATGCCGCCGAGGATGCCGCCGAGGATGATGAGCGGCATCATCAGGCCGGGCAGCGCCGGGAAGAAGCTGCGCAGCACATCGCCCACGGGCGGCCTGCTGGAGGCGGACTGGTAGCCGTGGCGGACGGAGATGAGGTAGTTGACCAGCGCCAGCGCCACGCCGAGCAACACCCCGGGCACGACGCCGGCGAGGAACAGGCCCGCGACGGTCACGCTGTTGTCGGTCACCGCGTAGATGACCATGATGATGCTGGGCGGGATGATCGGCCCGATCGTGGCCGTGGTCGCCGTCAGCGCGCCGGCGTAGTAGGCGGGGTAGCCGGCCCCGCGCATCATGTCCATGACGATCTTGCCGGGCCCCGCGGCGTCGGCGAGGGCGGAGCCGCTGATGCCGGCGAAGAGCATGCTCGTCAGCACGTTGACGTAGCCGAGGCCGCCGCGTAGGTGACCGACGAGCAGGTTGGCGTGCCTCATGAGGGCGTCGGTCAGGCGGCCGGCGGTCATGAGGTCAGCCGCCAGGATGAACAGCGGCACCGCCATGAGCGGGAAGGAGTCGATCCCGCGCAGCAGGCTCTGCGGCACGATGATCGCCGGCAGGTTGCCGCCACCCCACAGGAGCGCGATCAGGCTCGCCGCCCCCATGACCAGCGCCACCGGCATCCCGATCGCCATGAGCAGTACGAAGCTGCCGAGCAGCAGCGCGGTCATCGCGGACGCTTTTCGACGCCGGCGTGGGCCACGAGGTCCTCGACGTCGACCGCGTTGGGCTTCTGGCGGAGGTAGTCGCGCAGGACGACGAGGAAGTGCACCACGAACAGGCCGGCGCCGATCGGGATCGCCAGGTACACCGCGCCCTGCGGGAGACCGAGGACGGGCGTGCGCTGGCGCCAGGCGAACTGCACGATCTGCGCGCCCAGGACCCCCAGGATGACCATGAACGCGAGGATCAGCAACGCCACGACGCCACGCGCGTAGGGCGCCAACCGCTCGGGCAGCAGGCCCTGGAGGTACTCGATCGCCACGTGACGGCCCTCGCGCATGGCCAGGCCCGCACCGAGGTAGGCCACCCAGATCATCAGGAAACGCGACGTCTCCTCGGCCCAGTTGAGCGAGAAGCCGAACACGTAGCGCGTGACCACGTTGGTGAACACCAGCGCGGCCATCGCCATCATCATCAGCATGACGAGGCCCTGGTTGAGCTGGACGAAGACGCGCTCGAGGCGCCTGAGCACGATCATGCCGCTCGCCGGCGGGCCGTTCGCCCGCGACGTCCGGCGGTAGGCCAGCCCCGGTGGCCGTCCCGGCCGGCGGCTCGGCCGACCCGCGCCATGTGGACGTGATCGACGTCTGCCGGTTCGGGTCGCTCTCGGCGATGCACGCGCTCCATGTCCCTGTTCGGCGCCTCCTCGGCGGCTGCTGGCGAGCGTGGGCGCCGGTTGACGCTCACGCTCGTCGGGTGATCGGATGTGGTCGCAGCATAGGGACCGCTCGCGGCTCGTGTCAAGATACAGTATGCTGTTCCATATATTGAGACAGGCGGTGGTCGCCGCGGCGACCTGAAGGGACGCGCATGAGCCGCTCGATGGACAAGTCGCTCGACCTCCTCGGCCTCGTCGGGGAAGGCGCTCAGACCCTGACGGAGCTGGCCACCGGGAGTGGGCTACCCAAGAGCACGGTCCACCGTCTCGCCGCCGTCCTCGTCGACCACGGTTTCCTGCGCGTCGCCGGCCACCGCTACCACCTCGGTTACCGACTCATGGAGCTCGGCGAACTCGCCAAGCGCCAGGTTCGGCTGCCGGCCCTCGCGCGCCGGCACATGGAGGCGACCGCCTCCGCGACGTTCGAGACGCTGCATCTGGGTGAGCTGGTGGGAACCGACATCGTCTACCTGGAGAAGATCGAGGGCGCACGTGGCCTGCAGATGCGCTCGCGCATCGGCCTGGCCTCGCATGCGGCGACGACCGCGATGGGCAAGGCGATCATCGCGTTCCAGCCAGAGACGCGCTGGGGCGAGTACTTCCGCGACGATCCGCCACGAACGCCCCACACGATCACCTCGCCGGCCGGGTTCGCCGCCGAGCTCGCCGCGACCCGCGCCCGGGGCTTCGCCTTCGACCGCGAGGAGAACGAGCTGGGGATCTGCTGCGTCGCCGCGCCGATCTGGGACGCGGCGGGGCAGCCGGTAGCGGCGGTCAGCATCAGCGGTGCCGTCGTCTACATTCCGCCCGAGCGCCTCGAAGCGCTCGCGCAGGAGGTCGTGGCGTGCGCCGCCGCGATCTCGCACGAGCTCGGGGGGCCGGGCGGGGCCTGAACGCCGTCATCCCGCTCGCCAGCGGGCTTCCGGTGCCACGGACCGCCGCGGCCACCGGTCGCTGGTTCGTGCCCGGCGAAGGCCCGGTCCACCCACCTGGGCGGTCATGAGAACCCCACAAACCTAAACGTAACCTATACTCACATTACTCAAACCTTGGACGTGTACCTTGACTCATCGCCGGAAGGGCACCCACCCACCGGCCAGGGCGATCGCGAAACCCGCGACGTCCCTAAGGAGTCCACCATGAAGCGCAGCCTGCTCGCCCTCGCCCTTTCGTTCGGCCTCGTGTTCGGCATCGCCAACGCCGACGGTCACGCCGGCATGCCCGAGACCGTCGTCGACATCGCCACCAGCAGCGAAGACTTCAGCATCCTCGTGCAGGCCGTCGTGACCGCCGACCTGGCCGGCGCGCTCTCCGGCGAAGGCCCCTTCACCGTGTTCGCCCCGACTAACGCTGCGTTCGCCGCGGCCCTCGAAGCGCTCGGCATCACCGCCGAGGAACTGCTCGCCAGCCCTGACCTCGCCGGCATCCTCACCTACCACGTCGTCGCCGGCAAGCTGATGGCCGCCGACGTCCTCGCCGCGATCGAAGCGGGCGGCGGCTCGGTCATGGTGGAGACGCTCAACGGCGCCTCGATCACCGTGGAAGTCGTCGACGGCAACGTCGTCATCGACGGCACCGCGACCGTCACGACCGCCGACCTCGAGGCGGGCAACGGCGTCGTCCACGTCATCGACGCGGTCATCCTGCCCCCGGCCAACTGATCCACGCCCTCTAGAAGACGAGCTTGCGCGGCGGCCGCCCGAAAGGGCGGCCGCCGTCTTGCCGTTGCAGATCACCGTGCGGGTCGCACGCGCAGAGGTCCGTCGTCGTCCTTCACGGTCGTGGTCTTGCGCGACCCCTCACGGCCCCGCCGGATGGGGGTCGCGCCGACGCCGGTCCGTCGACGCGGTGCGGTGGGGTCAGTTCGCCTCGCCGCCCGACCGCTTCGGCCGACCTCGCAGGCTGAGGCGGACCTCGTCGACGGTCCAGCCGGTCACGCGCTCGACGTGGTCCCGCAGGAAGTCGGGCAGCGCCACGCCGTCGACGAGCGGCATGGGCACGTCGACGACCTCGCCGGTCTCGCGGCAGATGAGGTGGTCGTGCGGCTCGACGCTGGCGTCGTACAACGACTCGCCCTGAGCGCCCTTGAACTCGCGCAGCAGCCCGGCCTCGACCAACACGCCCAGGTTCAGGTAGACGGTCGACAGGCTGAGGTCCTCGCCCCGTTCGCGCAGGGACTGGTAGAGGGACTCGGCGCTGACGTGCCGCGGCTCCTCGGCCATGAACGCCAGGATCGCCTCGCGGGGACGGCTGTAACGCAGCCCACGGTCGCGCAGCACGTCGCGGACCGCCCCTTCCAGCTCGCTCCCCGCCTCGCGGTCGGGGCCCGAGGCCCCACCACCCACCGACGGCGCCCCATCGAGCGAGGGCTCGTGGGCGTCACCGGCATCGATCATCGGGTCTCGCATCTTCCTCCCGGCGCGGCGCACGTGGTGGACACGGCGCTTCCAGCGGAGTGTAGCATCCGTCGGAACGATTCCGAGTTACGTGACGTGTCCGCGGCCGACGGTCCGGTCATCGCTCACGGCCGCCGACGGCGTGCGGCCGCCGGCGCGAGGGTCGCCGGCGGCCGCAGCGGGCCTCCCGGGGGGAAGCGGCGCGTACCGCAGGAGTTCAACCCAGCAGGTGCGCCACCGCGTCGCGCTCCTCGAGGAGCTCCTCTTCGCTGGCGGCCATGCGCCGGCGGACGCCGTCGTCGATCGTCAGTCCCTCGACGACCGAGATCTCGCCCCCGCGAACCGTGACCGGGAAGGAGTACATGAGGCCGGCGCCGACGCCATAGTGCCCGTCGGAGGGGATCGCCATGCTGGCCCAGTCGCCCTCGGGCGTGCCGAGCGCCCAGTCGCGCATCTGGTCGATGGCGGCGTTGGCCGCGGAGGCCGCGCTCGAGGCGCCGCGGGCCGCGATGACCGTCGCGCCGCGCTTCTGGACCGTGGGGATGAACTCGTCGTCGACCCAGGCGGCGTCGACCAGCTCCGGCGCGGGGCGCCCGTCGACCGTCGCGTGCGAGAGGTCCGGCACCTGCGTGACGGAGTGGTTGCCCCAGATCGTCATCCGCCGAACGTCCGCGTTCCGGGCGCCGGTCTTGGCCGCGAGCTGGCTGATCGCCCGGTTGTGGTCGAGCCGCGTCATGGCCGAGAACTGCGACGGGGCGAGGTGCGGCGCGTTGCGCATGGCGATCAGCGCGTTCGTGTTGGCCGGGTTGCCGACCACCAGCACCTTGACGTCACGCGCGGCGTGGGCGTCGAGCGCCTTGCCCTGGACGGTGAAGATGGCGCCGTTCGCCTCCAGGAGGTCCTTGCGCTCCATGCCGGGCCCGCGCGGGCGCGACCCGACCAGCAGCGCGTACTGCGCGCCTTCGAAGGCCACGTTGGGATCGTCGGTGGCGACGACGCCGTGCAAGAGCGGGAAGGCGCAGTCGTTCAGCTCCATGACCACGCCCTCGAGCGCCTTCAGCGCGGGGGGGATCTCCAGGAGCCGCAGGATCACGGGCTGGTCGCGACCGAGGAGGTCGCCGGCGGCGATGCGGAACAGCAGGGCGTAGCCGATCTGGCCGGCGGCGCCGGTGACGGCGACGTGCACGGGTGCGTTCATGGGCTGGCCTCCGTACGGACCGCCTGGGGGCTGCGACAAAGGCGGCCGAGCGGGCGACATCCTACCAGAGCGCCCGGGCGCACCCGCGCCCCCGCCGGGCCTTTCGGCACCACGCGCGCCCTTCGCCGCGGGGCGGCTTCGGCCGCCACGGTCAACCTTGGAAGCCCAGCACCTCCAGGAGCCGCTGGAGCTCCTCCTGGTCGTGGAAGTGCAGCTCGATCGCGCCACGCCGGCCGCCACGGATCCGCACGCGCGCACCGAGTTGACGCGTGAGCTCGTCGGCCAGGGCCTCGTAGCGCTCGTCGCGCGGCCGGCGCGCCCTCTCCTTCGGCCGCCGCAGCGACTCCGCCTCACGCACCGAGAGCCGTCGCTGCAGGACCTGTTCGAGGGCCCAGTCGCGGTCGGACGGCTGCTGCGCGAGGATCGCCCGCGCGTGACCCGCCGTGATGCGGCGCTCGCCCAGCGCCTGACGCGCCGTCGGCGGCAGCGTCAGCAGCCGCAGTGTGTTGGCGACCGCGGGCCGGCTCTTGCCGACGGCCTTCGCCACCTCCTCCTGCGTGAGCCCGAAGCCGAGCAGCTGCTGGAAGGCCTCGGCCTCCTCGAGGTCGTCGAGGTCCTCGCGCTGGAGGTTCTCGATGATGGCGATCTCGAGCGCCTGGCGGTCGTCGAGCTCGCGCACGACGACGGGGACGCTGGTCAGGCCGGCCACCTGGGCGGCGCGGAAGCGCCGCTCTCCGGCGACGATCTCGTACCCGCCCGCGACGGGGCGGACGAGCAGGGGCTGCAGGACGCCCTTCTCGGCGATCGACGCGGCCATCTCGGCGATGGCGGCGTCGTCGAAGCGCTTGCGCGGCTGCAGCGTCCCGATCCGCAGGTCCGCGAGCGCCACCTGCCGCCCGCCGCCCTCCGGTCGGGGAAGGAGGGCATCCAGCCCGCGGCCGAGGCCGCGGCTAGGCTTGGCTGACACGGTCGATCACCTCCTCGGCCAGGGCCGTGTACGCCACGGCCGCCGATGACGTGGGCGCGTAGTCGTAGATCGACAGGCCGTACGACGGCGCCTCGGCCAGGCGGACGGTCCTGGGGATGACGCTCTCGAACACCAGCCGCCCGAAGTGCTGGCGGACGTTCGCCTCCACCTGCTGCGACAGGTTCGTCCGATGGTCGGCCATCGTCAGCAGCAGGCCCAGCACGTTGAGCTCCCCATGCAGCGACGCCCGCACCCGGTCGATCGTGTCCAGCATGCCGGCGATGCCCTCCAGCGCGTAGTACTCGCACTGCACCGGAAGGACCAGGTGGTCGGCGGCGACGAGCGCGTTGAGCGTCAACGCGCCGAACGAGGGCGGGGCGTCGAGCAGGATGAAGTCGTAGTTCGGGCGCACGCCCGTCAGCGCCTTGCCGAGCAGGCGCAGGTCGTCCGCGCTGGCGTCGAGTTCGAGCGCCGCGCTCGCCAGTTCCGCCGTCGCCGGCAGCACGTCGAGCTGGGGCACGCGGCTCCGGACGACGGCGCCGCGGGCCGACGAACGCCCGACCAGGACGTCGTAGACGCTGTTCGTCACGCCCTGCAGGCCGATGCCGCTGGTGGCGTTGGCTTGAGGATCGAGGTCCACGAGCAGCACCCGACGCTGCCGCGCCAGCGCGGCCGCGAGGTTGATCGCGGTGGTCGTCTTGCCGACCCCGCCCTTCTGGTTGATGACGCCCACGATGGGCACGCTCAGCCTCCCCGCAGCTCGACGGCGATCAAGGTACCACGCGTGCCCAACGGCTCGGCACGGAGCACACGGGGCGATGCCCAGCCCTCCTCGGCCGCCTTCCGCTCCACCCGCCACCAGGCCTCGAGCGCCGCGAGCTCGGTTCGCCACTCCGGGCCCTTGCGGCTGACGAGCAGCACGCGCGGCCCCCACAGCCGCCGCGTCAGCGCCGCCACCTCCGGCAACGTCCCGACCGCCTGGGCGGTCACCGCCGCGACCCCGTCCGGCGGCCGCGCGAGCCGTCGGACGTCTTCCGCGATCACCCGGACCGAGGCGAGCCGCGCCTGCGCCGCGACCTGCGTGAGGAAGGTGGCGCGCCGCCGGCGCCGTTCGACCCACCAGACCTCCCGTGGCGCGATGCGGGCGGCCACGACCACCCCCGGCAGGCCCGCACCGCTACCCAGGTCGAGCACCGGGCCCGCCTCGGCGGCCAACTCGCCCACGGCCACCGCGTAGCGCTCGGCCTCGGCCAAGTGCCGCTCGATGTCGGCGTAACCGGCCGGCGACAGGAGGTCGAGCGTGCGGTGGTAGCGCTCGAGGAGGGCTCGGTAGGCGACGAGCGCCGCTTCCCCGCCCCCTTGCGGGGCCTCGGGCGTCACGGGGGCGGCAAGCGTTTCACGTGGAACGCCGCCCGTTCAAGCGCCGGTTTCACGTGAAACAGGCATCGCCGCGCCCGCGGGCGTCCCGTGTCGCACCAACGCGTCGGGCGCGGTCGACGCGGTGGGCGACCCGTGCGCGCGGCGCGCCGCCCACGCTTCGCCGGTATCGCGCCGCGGGTCATCGACGCCACCGCCACCGGCCGACCGCGTCTTGAGGTAGACGAGCAACGCGCTGACGTCCGAATCGCGCACCCCGCGCAGCCGCTGCGCGGCGCCCAGCGTCGCGGGGCGCCCACGCTCCAGCGCGCCCCGACCCTCCGCCGAGAGCGAGGGTACGTCCGAGAACGCCGCCCCCTCCAGCGACCACGCCTCGAAGCGCGCCCGCGCGGCGAGCTCGCGTTGGCTACGCTCGATGTAGGCCGCGTACCGCACCAGGACCTCGACCCGGGCCGCCTCCACCTCGTCGAGCGGCTCCGCCGGGGCACCGAAGCGCGCGACCACGCTGCCGTAACCCTCGCCAGGGCGGCACATGACCGTCGTCGCCAACTCGCCGCCGTCGCGCGCCCGCGCCAGCCTCACGACCTCCGCCTGGACCCGCGCCTCACCGTCGCGCACCGCCTCCCAGCGGCCGTCGTCGACGAGCCCCCACGCGTGCCCGATGCCCGCCAGCCGCGCATCGGCGTTGTCCTGCCGGTGCAGCAGCCGATACTCGTTGCGCGAGGTCAGCATGCGGTAGGGCTCGTCGATGCCCCAGCGCACGAGGTCGTCGAGCAACACGCCGACGTAGCCCTGGTCCCGCCTGACGGTCACCGTCGGCATGGCGGCCGCGCGTCGCGCAGCGTTCACGCCGGCGATCAGGCCCTGCGCCGCAGCCTCCTCGTAGCCGGACGTGCCGTTGATCTGACCCGCGCTGAAGAGCCCGGGCAGCACCTTCGACATCATCGTCACGTCGAGCTGCGTCGGGTCGAGCGCGTCGTACTCGACGGCGTATGCATAGCGCTGGATCTCGGCGCGGGCGAAGCCGGGAAGCGTGCGGACCATCCGATCCTGCAACTCCGGCGGCAGCGAGCTGGAGAAGCCCTGCAAATACACCTCGCTGGTGTCGACGCCATCGGGCTCGACGAACAGCAGGTGGTGCTCCTTGTCGGCGAAGCGCACGACCTTGTCCTCGATCGACGGGCAGTAGCGCGGTCCCTGGCCGTCGATGTCGCCGCCGTACATCGCGGACTGATCCAGGTTCTCGACGATCAGTCGGTGCGTCTCCGGGGTGGTCCGCGTCATCCACGTCGGGCTCTCGGTGACGCGGGGACCCGGCGTGCCGGTGAACGAGGCCGGCGGGTCGTCAGGGGACACCCGGTCGAGGTCCTGGAAGTCGACCGACGAGGAACGGACCCGCGGCGGTGTGCCGGTCTTGAAGCGCATCAACTGGTGTCCGGTCGCCAGCAACGCCGCCGACAGGTGGCGCGCGGGCGCCTCGCCCTGCCGCCCGGCCTCGCGGCTGCGGCGGCCGTACCAGACGATGCCCCTGAGGAAGGTGCCGGTGCAGAGCACCACGCTGGGCGCCGCCAGCGAGCGCCCGTCGACCAGCCGCACGCCGGCCACCCGGCGATCGCCGCCGCTGCCGACGACGTCGAGATCCGCGACCTCGCCGCGCACGATCTCCAGCCCGGCCGTCGCCTCCACGAGGTCGCGTGCCGCCGCCGCGTACCCGTCCCGCTCGTTCTGCACCCGCAGCGACCGGACGGCTGGTCCCTTGGAGGCGTTGAGGGTCCGCCCATGGATCGCCGTCGCGTCGGCGAGGCGCCCCATCACGCCCCCCAATGCGTTCACCTCGAAAACCAATTGCGACTTGCCGGGGCCCCCGATCGCGGGGTTGCACGGCATCCGGCCGATCGTGTCGGGGTTCGGCAGGGCCAACGCGACCTTGGCGCCCAGGCGCGCCGCCGCCACGGCGGCCTCGATGCCCGCGTGCCCTCCGCCCACCACGATGACGTCGAACTCCCGCACGTCGCTCTCCCTCGCACCGGTCCTCGTCCGCCGGCCCAACCCCTGCGCCCCGCATTCCCGCGCACCCGCGCGCCGGAGGCCGCCGCAGAGCCCGGAGTCTAGCACGCGATTCTCGTCCTGGACGGGTATCGGCGCGACCAGAACAACCCCCCGGGCACGGCAGCACGATCCGCGCCGGACGCGAGCGAACCGCGCGCCAGCACGCCGACGGCGCAGGCACCGAACACGAGAGCGCAG
>JAABRV010000037.1 GCA_011390735.1 Trueperaceae bacterium
GTCGTACGAGTGGAGGTCTCGCAGCCAGTCGGCGTCCGCCGCCGAGGGCCAAGCGGCCTTCGAGGGTCCGGGCGTGCCGGGGTAGGGCGGCGACCGGCGCCACCTCGTAGGGGGCAAGCCGTCGTCTTCGTGCATCAGTCCTCGCGCGGCGGCAGGGACAGCAGTTCCTCCTCGCTGATCGCGAGGTACACGCGCACCTCGGACAGGTCGGCGCTCCGGTGGATGACGAGCTGCTCGATCGGGATCGCGACCGTTCGGGTGCCGATGATGCCGAGGAAGCCGCCGACGTCGATGAGGGCTGCGACCATCTGGCCGTCGTTCGTGAGCTCGACGTCCTGGATGTCGGCCACGCGCACGTTGTGGCGGTCGTAGACCTCGGCGTTGCGGAGGTCGTCGACCGTGATCGCCGCCGTTTCGACCCTGCCGAAGCCTTCGACGGCGTCGACCGATCCGACGCGGCCGACCGGTTCGCCGACCCCGACCTCGCCCATGTACGGCATGTACTCGGGGGCGGTCTCGAGCTGGCCGCGGGTCGCGTTGAGGACGACGAACACCGCGTCGCCGCCGGACCGCTCGACGACGGTCAGCGCCTCCATGGCGATCATGACCCTGCGCGCACCGATGCCGAGGAAGCCACCGATGTCGGCCAGGACGCCGCGAACGACGCCGTCGCTGCCGATCACGAGGTCACCGATGCTGGCGACCAGCTCCCACTCGGGCGGCAGCTCATCGACGCGCGCGACGGTCACGGGCGTCGGGCTGACGTACAGGTCGGCACCCATCAGGTCGGAGGACAAGAGGTCGTGCGACGCGCCGAACTCCACGAAGGCGCCGCCGGTGAGCGGGTCGGTCTGGGCGAACACGGAGCCGAAACCCACGAGTAGGCTCGCGAGAGCGATCTTGATGAGTTGTGCCATTGGACACCTTCACGCGCCGACGGCGCGTCTTCACGCCAACCCGCATATCGGGCTGGACCCACATTCTAGTGCCCGCCTGGCGGCGCTTACCTCTCGTTCGTCACAGGGGCGCGGCCCGGCTCGCCGGTTCCAGGACGAACCCTGCGCGGTTCGCGCCTGAGCCGTGCCTCACGCGCAGCCTGCATCGGTGTGCGCTGCACACCGCGCCGGCGCGGTACGGCGCGTAACCTGAAGCGAAACGCCAACCTGGTGTCTCCGTGGTGCCGCCACGATCGGACGCGGTCCCTCTAAGAGAGGGGTGTCTTCCATGCTCATGACCATCGCCATCGTCCTGCTCGTGCTCTGGCTGCTCGGCCTCGTCACCGGAACGACGCTCGGTGGGTTCATCTATGCGTTGCTGGTGATCGCCGTCGTGCTCTTCCTCGTCCAGGTCATCAGCGGCCGCCGCGTCACGTAGCCGCCGACGCATCGGCCGGCGCGGCGCGCCCATCGACGACCTTCGCGCCGTCGATGGGCGCCGTGCCGCCGCCGGTGCCGATCCGGAAGCCGAAGACGTCGGGCCGTCCGTAGTGCCCGGCGACGTCGAGTTGGAAGCGGGAGCCGCGCAGCATGCCCAGGTCGAGGTCCGCGTAGAGGATCTCCTCGCGCTCGGTCACGGGCTCGGCCAGGAACCGGCCGTCGGGATCGACGATCGCGCTGCCGCCCGGGTTGATCCAGGGTGCCTCGGGCAGGTGCTCCGCTTTGAAGGCGTAGCGCTCCGGCACGTCGTCGCGGCGTACGGGCGAACAGCAGCCGATCACGAAGGCGCGCCCCTCCTTGGCGATGTGGCGCAGGGTGGAGAGCCACGGCTCGCCGCGGTCCCAGGTGGGGGCGACGTGGATCTGGACGCCGCGGGCGTAGAGCGCCCAGCGCGCGAGCGGCATGTAGTTCTCCCAGCAAATGAGCCCACCCAGGCGGCCGATGTCGAGGTCGTAGACGCCCAGCGTGCTCCCGTCGCCGCGCCCGTGGACCAGTCGTTCGGCCACCGTCGGCACGAGCTTGCGGTGGCGCCCGAGCAGGCGTCCGTCGGGGCCGATGAAGAGCAGCGAGTTGTACAGCGTCGTCCCGCTCGCCTCGGCGTTGCGTTCGTTGATGCCCATGACGACCGTCACGCCCGCGTCGCGCGCCGCCTCGCCGAGCCGCTCGACCGTCGGGCCGGGCACCGTCACCGACTGCTGCAGCAGCTCGTCGTACAGCACCCGCGCCTCCTGGGTGCGAATGGGCGGGATGTACCAGGCCCACAGCGGGTAGGTGGGCACGAACCCCTCGGGGAACACGGCGAGATGGGCGCCGTGGCGGCCCGCCTCGGCGATCAGCGCGCAGGCCTTGTCGACGGTGGCCTCGCGGTCGAGGAAGACGGGCGTGGCCTGGACCGCCGCGACCCGAACGGTGTCGTTCGCCGTCGGGCCCATGGGCTGAATGCGTTGGGTGCCATGGGCATCGTTCTGGGGCATGAGGATCCGGTCCTGTGCGCCCTCAAGTTTGCCTGGTGAGGTTCGTCCGTCGGCAGCGTGGCGCCACGGCCACTGCCCCTGCTTGTGCGTACGTGAAGGACCCTAGCACGGCCCGCGGCCGTCAGCGGTGCCGCACCCCCAACACCGCGATCTTCGTGCTGTGGTCGAACGGCGCCGGGTCGACCGGCGGCTCGCCGACACGCGTCTGGGGGTAGCCCTTGACGTCCGGCGGGACGCCGATCAGCGTCTCCATCGTCATCCAGCCGCCCGCGCAGAGTGCCTCGAGTTCGGCCACGAGCGCGGCGCCGCTCAGGAACAGGGCGTTGTTGACGATGACCAGCGCGCCGCCGCTCCGCACCAGTGGGCGCACCTTGTTGACGAGTCGCGTGGTGTCGCGACTGAGGTCGAGTTCGCCACGCGGCGTGCTGGAGAAGAACGGCGGGTCGAGGATGACGATGTCGAAACGCTCGCCGCGCAGCTTGGTGCCACGCACGAAGGAGAAGAAGTCGCGCGCCACGAAGTCGCGCCGGTCGACCGGTAGGCCGTTGAGTGCCGCCGAAGCCCGGGCGACGTCGAGGAAGCGCGGGTTGAGGTCGGTCTGCAGCACCCGCGCGGCCCCGCCCGCGAGGGCGGCGACGCCGAGGCTGCCGGTGTACGCGAAGGTGTTGAGCACCGTCTTGCCCTCGGCGTGGTCGAGCAGCCAGCGGCGCAGCTCGCGCGTGTCGAGGTAGAATCCGCCGTCCTGGTTGAGCAGCGGGTCGACGGCGTAACGCACGCCGTGCTCGCTGACCCGTGTGTCGGGGCCCACGCTGCCCGGCGCCTGGAAGGCGATCCGCCCGCGGCGCGCCTCGTAGAGGCCCTCGCGCTCCTTGACGACGATCGTCGCCAGCCACGGCAGCTGCGCGCGTAGGGTCTCGAGGACCGCGCCGAGGTCGGCGTCGTCGGCCTGCCCGTGGCGGTAGACGACGGCCGTGCGGCCGTAGGCGTCGATCACCCAGCGCGGGTCGCCCTCGAGGTGGCCGTTGAACAGCCGGAACGCGGTCTCGTGCGCGGCGTCGACCAGCGGCGCGCGTGCGGCGAGGGCGGCCTCGAGGCGGGAGAGCGGGTCCGTAGCGGTCATGGGACGATCATCGCACGGAGCGCCGCGCAAGCCCGCGACGCTCAGGCGACCGGCGCGAGATCGAGGACGGTCAGCTCGGCCGGGCAGTTGATCCGCACCGGGAGGCTCGTGACGCCGAGTCCACGCGACACGTAACCGCGGGCGGGCCCGTCGACCCAGCCGGCCAGGAAGCGGTCGCCGTACTCCGATGAGGTGTAGAGCGCGCCCACGCCGGGCAGCACCACCTGGCCGCCGTGGGTGTGCCCCGAGAGCGTCAGGCCGACGTCGATGGGGACGGTGGGGAGCACGTCGGGGTTGTGCGACAGCAGCAGCGTGGCGCCCGCATCGGGCCGGGCCGCGAGCGTGGCGCGCAGGTCGGGACGTCCGACGCGGAAGTCGTCGAGGCCGGCCACGTGGAGGTCGTCGCGCAGGGTGATGCCCTCGTTGACGAGGACGTCGATGCCGGCGTCGCGGAGCGCCCTCTCGAAGCCGTCGATCCGCCGGAAGCGCGAGCGGTCGTGGTTGCCCCACACGGCCAACACCCCGAGCGGCGCCTGGAGGCGCGCGAGCTCGGCGACGAGGGACTCGTCGGCGTCGGCACCCGGGTGCTGGTCGACCAGATCGCCCCCGAGGAGCACGAGGTCGGGCGCCTCGGCGAGCGCGGCGTCGACCCACGCCCGCACCGACGCCGTGCGGACGTACTGCCCATGGTGGAGGTCGGTGAGCCAGGCGATCCGCAGCGGCGCGCGCAGGCCCGCGAGGCCGGCCCGGACCCGCACCACCTCGAAGCTGTAGGTGCCCGAGACCTGAGCCACGGACCAACCTGTCGCGCCGGTCGCGGCGACCGCGGCCGCATGGGTGAGGAAGCGTCGGCGATCCACGGCGGCAGGGTACAGCAGCGCTGGGTGAGGGGTCTTGGGGGTCCGCCTCGGAGCCATGGCCGACCGGCGAGCTTCGATGGGTGGGACCGCCTGGCGTGTGTCCGGTCCATCCGCCCACCGGATTCCCCCCGGCTAAGGTGGCGCATGGAACACCGCCTCATCGGCCGCACGGGCGTGCGCGTCTCGTCCCTCTGCCTCGGCACCATGGCCTTCGGCGGCGACGCCGACGAATCGGAGTCGGCGCGCATGTACGCCGCCGCGCGCGACGCGGGCGTCAACTTCGTCGACACGGCCAACGTCTACAACCGGGGCCGCTCGGAGGAGATCGTCGGCCGCCTGATCGCCGGCGAGCGCGATCGCATCGTGCTGACGAGCAAGGTGTTCGGCCGCATGGGCGACGACGTCAACGCCGGCGGGCTGTCGCGGCGGACGATCGTGCGCGAGGTGGAGGCGAGCCTGCGGCGGCTGGGCACCGATCGGCTGGACTTCTACTTCGTCCACCAGTTCGACCGAGCCACGCCCATCGAGGAGACGCTGCGCGCGCTCGACGACCTGGTGCACCGCGGCCAGGTCCTCTACCCGGCGGTCAGCAACTGGGCGGCGTGGCAGATCGCCAAGGCGCTCGGGGTGAGCGCCCGCGAGGGGCTGGCGCGCTTCGAGCTGATCCAGCCGATGTACAGCCTCGCGAAGCGGCAGGCGGAGGTCGAGATCCTGCCGCTCGCGGTCTCCGAGGGCCTCGGGGTCATCCCCTACAGCCCGCTGGCCGCGGGCCTGCTTGTCGGGCGCTACCCGCGCGGCGAGCGCGTCGAGAAGGGCCGGCTGGTCGAGAGCGCCATGTACGCCAAGCGCTACGCGCGCGAGCTCGACACCGGCGTCGCGGAGCGCTTCGTGGCCTACGCCGCCGAGCGCGGCGTCCACCCCGCCACGCTGGCGGTCGCCTGGGTCGCCTCCCACCCGGCCGTCACGGCGCCCATCCTGGGGGCGCGCAGCCTCGAGCAGTTGGCGCCGTCGCTGGCCGCCGCCGAGTTCTCCATGATCCCCGAGATGCGCGCCGAGATCGCGGCCCTGACGCCGCCGGTGCCGCTCGCCCACGACCGCACGGAGGAGGCCGAGGCATGAGCGACGCCGGACGCAAGTACGACCTGTACGGGCAGGACTTCAAGCGCGATCCGCACCCGACCTTCGTGGCCATGCGCCGCGACGACCCGATCGTCCAGCAGCCGGGCCTGAACGGGACTACGCCGATCTGGTTCGTCACCCGCTACGCCGACGTCGACGCGATGCTGCGCGACCGCCGCTTCGTGCGCGACGCCGCGTTGGCGCTGCCGCCCGAGCGGATCCCGGCCGGGTCGCCCCTCGACCGCCGGCTCGGTCAGCACATGCTCAACGCCGACGGCGCCGACCACCGCCGCCTGCGCGACCTGGTGAGCCAGGCGTTCACGCCGAAGCGCGTCGCGGACCTGCGCCCGCGCGTCCAGGCGATCGCCGACGCGCTGCTCGACCCCGTGGTCGGCCGCGGCGAGATGGACCTGATCACCGACTTCTCCTTCCCGCTGCCCACGACCGTCATCCTGGAGCTGCTGGGCGTGCCGGTCGTCGACCGCGACCGCTTCCGGGCGTGGGGCAACGCCCTGCTCGAGCCGCCCATGACGCCCGAGGCGCAGGCCGAGACCGTCCGGCAGCTGACCGAGTTCACCGACTACCTCCAGGCGCTCTTCGAGGAGCGGCGGCGACGCCCGCAGGGCGACATGATCTCGGCGCTGGTCGCCGCCGACCAGGCCGGCGACCGCCTGAGCGAGGACGAGCTGTGCAGCACCGTGGTGTTGCTGATCGTGGCCGGTCACGAGACCACCGTCAACCTCATCGCCAACGCCGTGCTCGCGCTCTCGCGCCATCCCGACCGGCGCGACGCGCTGGCGGCCGACCCGACGCTCATGCCCGTTGCGGTCGAGGAGTTCCTGCGCTACGACGGCTCGGTGGAGCGGGCCCTCAACCGCTGGGCCGCCGAGGACGTCGAGTGGGGCGGGCAGGTCATCCGCCGCGGCGACCCCGTCATCCTCATCCTGTCGAGCGCCAACCGCGACCCGGAGCGCTTCGAGCGGCCCGACGCGCTCGAGCTGGAGCGTTCGCCCAACCCCCACCTCGGCTTCGGGAAGGGGCTGCACTACTGCCTCGGCTCCCCGTTGGCGCGGCTGGAGACGGACGTCGCGCTGACCACGCTGCTGGCGCGCCTGCCGAACCTGCGGCTGGCGGTGCCCGAGGAGGAGCTCCGGTACCGCTTCCTGCCCGGCTTCCGCGGCCTCGAGGCGCTGCCGGTGCGCTGGGACGTCGCCTGACCCGTCGGCGCCGACCTGCGGGTCGCGCGCCCCGGCGCGACGGTTAGCCTGAAGCCGTGGCCCCGCCCCGCACGCTCCCCGTCGCCCGGCTGATCGGCATCGGCACCGGCGGCCTGGCGTTGGCCGCGATCTGGGGCACCTACAACGTGTTCATGCCGCTGCTGCTCGGCGACTTCGTGGCGAGCCGCGGCCTGCGTGGGGCGATCATGGGGCTCGACAACGTCGTCGCCATCCTCCTGATCCCCGTGGTGGGCGCCTGGTCGGACCGCGTCGATGGACGCTGGGGGCGCCGGCTGCCGTTCCTGCTGGCCGGGGTGCCGCTCGCCGCGCTGACCTTCGCCGGCCTGCCGTGGGCGGCGACCGCGCTGTGGACGCTGCTGGCCGTCGACGTCGTCTTCCTGCTGGCCATCACCCTCTACCGCGCGCCGCTCGTGGCGCTGCTGCCCGATCACGTCGCGCCCGACGACCGCGCGGCGGGCAACGGCATCATCACCCTCATGGGGGCGCTGGGCGGGGTGGTGGCGCTCGTGCTCATCGCGCCGAGCTTCGACGCGGCCCGCTGGTGGCCGTTCGTTGCGGCGGCGCTGCTCGCCCTCGCGTCGCTGGCCGTGGTCGCGCTCAGCGCCCGGCGCCACCCGCCGTTCGTGCGGCACGGCGCCGTGCAGGACGACGCGCCGGTCCTGCGCGGGCTGCTGCGCGACCTGCGGGAGCTGACCGGGCCCGCCCACCGCGGGCCGGCATGGTTGCTGCTGGGGCTGTTCTTTTGCTTCTTCGGCTTCGCGGCGGTCGAGGCGCAGTTCAGCGTGCTGGCGACCGAGAGCCTCGGCTTCACGGGCGGCGAGGCCGGCCGGCTGCTCGGCGCCGCCAGCGCCGCCTTCGTGCTGCTGGCGCTGCCCGCCGGGTTCGTCGGGCGCCGCTTCGGCGAGCTGCAGGCGATGCGCGGCGGGGCGCTGCTGCTCGCGGCGGCGCTCGTCGTCGCCGCGGTCGCGCCGGCGCCGCTGCTGGTCGCTTGCATGGCCCTGGCCGGCGCGGGGTGGGCGCTCGTGCTGGTCCCCGGCTACCCCCTGGTCGCGAACCAGGGGGGCCGCGACCGCGTCGGCTTCTTCACCGGGCTGTACTACCTCTTCGGCTCCGGCGCCGCCATCGTCGCCCCGGGGACGGCCGGCGTGCTGATGGACCTCCTCGGCAACCGGGCGCTCTTCGGCGCGGCCGCCGCCGCGCTGGTGGTGGGCGCGGTGGTGCTGACGCTGGCCGCTCGTCAAGGCGTCGGGGGCGGGCGGGGCGCGGTCGCGCGCCCCTGAGGCCCGCTGCGTCGCGCGGCCGTCAGTCGGTGGCGCCGGCGCCGCGCTCGCCCTCGAACTCGAAGCGGATCGCGTCCAGGGTCGAGATCGTCTCGTGCACCGGGCAGTGCTCGGCGACGCGCTGGATGACCGTGCGCAGGCGATCGCTCGACATGTCGGCGTGCGGCACGGCGATGCGCACGAGGATCCGGCGGAGGCGCGCGGGCTGGCCGGTCTTCTCGAAGTCGACGTCGACCCGCAGGTCGCGCCCGTCGAGGTCGTGCGCGGCGCAGTAGGCCTGCACGATGGCGGCGACGCACGCGCCGAGCGAGACGACGAAGAGCTGTGCGGGTTCCGGGCCGCGGTCCTCCCCGCCCATCTCGGTGGGGACGTCGGTGACGATCCGGTGGCGGCCGAGCAACGACTCGAAGGCGCCGTTGCCGAGCGAGGTCGTGGTGATGGTGGGCATGCGTTCCTCCGGGGCCGCTCGCGGCGGTGTGGGCTGGGCCGCGGGCAGCTGCTCGTGAAGAAAAGCACGAGCAATCACCAGGCTATCCGGGCACACCGGGCCGTTCCAGGGACAGTCGGTCGCGGGGGGCTTCGCGGGGTCCCGGCGCGTGGCGTAGGGTGCGGGCCATGGTCGCGCGCCTGTCCCGTGCGCTGTACTGCGGTGGCCGAGCCGCGCTGGTGGTCCTGCTGCTGCAGGCCACCGCGGCCGTCGCGTTGGCGGCCGCCCTGCCCGAGGTCGGCCACGTGCACCCGGCGGGTACGCCCGACCACGCGCACGGGCTGCTGGAGGTGGGGGGCGTCGGCGTGCCGGCGACCGTCGCGTCGCCCCTGCCGCGCCCCGTGACCACCCCGGGGCGCCGTCGAGCGGGACCCCGACCCAGCGCGCCGCGTCCACGCCCGAGTCGCACGCGCCTGGGGCGCGACCCGCCCGCGCCGGGCCGCACGGCCGCCGGCGTCACGCCGGCCTGAGCCCGCCCGATCCCGATCCCCAGGAAGCGAACGCGATGGCCCCGCGCCGTCGCGACCCGGCGCGCCCTACCGGGCGCCGCCCGTCCACGCGAAGAGGTACCCATGCCACCCATCCGCCCCCGTGATCCGATGCCCGCCACCGATGCCACCTTCGATCCCGAACGCCGCCGCGCCATCCAGCGCCTGGGAGCACTCGCCGCCGGTGCGCTCGTCGCCGCCAGCGGCACGTCCGCCGCCGCCCAGGGCCAGATGCAGCACGGCCACCAGCACGGCGCCGGCGCGGCCGCCGGTCCTGGGCCCGCCATGGGCATGGCGCCCGGCGGCGGCGCGACGCCGCCCCCGGCCGGCGTCGCGATGGGCCGCCCCGACGCGCACGCGATCCCCTGGGCCGAGGGCCGCTGCGCCTTCTGCGACATGACGCTGGCGACGCCGCCGGCCGCGCCGCAGGGCGCCGGCTTCCGCGAGCGCACCTACGCCCAGTGGGCGTTCGACGGCGAGGCGCGCCACTTCGAGTCGATCGGCTGCGCGCTCGGCTGGGCCTACGCCCACGGCGTCGTCGACGGCGAGGGCGCCGCCCTGTACGTCGCGGCCTACGACCAGGCCGAGCCGCCAACCCACGCCGAGCTGCTGGCCGCGGCCGGCGCGACCTTCCTGTGGGCCGAACGGCTGCCGGCCTCGATGATGGCCAAGGTCGGCGCCTTCCCGCGGCAGGCCGACGCCGCCGCGTTCGTGGCCCCGCGCAGCACGCAGCTCGGCCGCCGGCGCTACCTCGACCTCACGCTGCTGGTCGACCTGGCCCCCCTGCCGATCGCCAACCTCGTGCCTCTGCTGCAGCGGCAGCTCGGCTGAGGCCGCGGCGATGGAGGACGACGTCCTGACGCGGCGGACGGTCCTGTCACGGCGGGCGGCGCTGCGCTGGCTGGCGGCGTTCGCTGGGCTCGTCGTGGCGGGCGGCCGCGCGGTCGCCCAGCCGACCGACCCGGAGCCACGCGCGGTCGCCATCGGTGACGACCGCTGCCCGGCGTGCGGCATGGCCGTGATCGACGCCCGCTTCGCCGCGCAGGCGCGCACCGACGGCGGTCGCACGCTCGTTTACGACGCGATCGAGTGCCTCGCCGACCACCTCAACGGGCACGCCGGACCGGTGCCGGTCGTGGTCGTCGCGTGGCTCGCCGACCGCGTCGCATCCACGCGCGAGGCTGCCCTCTGGTGGCCCGCCGAGGCGGCCACGCTGCTCCACGATTCGCGCCTGCGGACGCCCATGGGGGGCGGCCTGGCCGCCTTCCGCGACGAGCCGGAGGCGCGGGCGTTCGCCGAGGCCCAGCGGCTCGCCGAACCGAGCGTGCTCACCTGGGACGAGGTCCTCGAGCTGGGCATCCCGCGGCCCTGGGTGCCGCTGGTGTGACGGCGCCGCGCCCGCTGACCTTCGAGGCGCTGCACCGCCGCGAGCTCGCCCGCGACCCGTGGGTGTGGGTCGTCGCGGCGATGCTGCCGCTGACCGCGCTCTCGTGGCGCACGCTGGCCCCCGAGGTCGGCGTGATGTCGGTGTTCGGCGTGGCGGCCCTGCTGCTGCCGCCCGCGGTGCTCGCGCTCCTGGCGCCGCGCCTGGCGCGGCGCAGCACCTGGGCCTTCTGGGGCTCGCTGGCGCCGCGGCCCGCGGGCGCGTACCGCGGCGCGGTCGTCGGATCCACGCTGGGGGCGTTGCTGCCCCTGGCGTCCGGAGCGGCCGCTGCGGGCGCCGTGGTGGGGGCCGAGCCGCTAGCGGCGACCGCCCTCGTGGCCGCGGTGGCGGCGATCGTGGTCGCCTACGGCGCGTTGGCCGGGCTGGTCGCCGCCGCCACGCTCGACCCGGCCAGAGCCATCGCGCTGGGTGCCGTCGTGTGGGGGCTGGGCGTCGTGGCCTACGAACCGGCGCTCGTCGCGCTGGCGGTGGCCTTCGCCGACCGCGTGTACGAACCGTACCTCGTCGCCCTCGTGCTCGCGCACCCGCTCGAGATCGCGCGCGTGGCCCTGCTGCGGACGCTCGACACGCCCGTGTTCGCGGGCCCCACGGGGCTGCTGCTGGAGCGCTGGTGGGGCTGGGCGCCGCTGGGGCCGGCCTTCTGGGCCGCCGTGACCTCGCTGCTCGGGGCGGCGCTGCTCACCGTCGTCGCCGGCGGGATCCTGGCGCGCCGGTCCCGCTAGTCGTTCACGGCGCGGCGACCACGGCGAACATCAGCGCCAGCGGCGCCTCAGCGCCTGGGCCGCCGGAGGGCACCGTGAGCCCCACCGTCAGGTGACCCACCCAGTCGCCCCGCTCGTCGACGTAGGACCAGCGCGACGACGATCCGACCGGATGCGCCACCGCCCCCGCATTCGCGAGTGGCCGCCAGCCGGCCGCACGCAGCTCCCCGGCAAGGTGGTCCGCGAGGTCGTCGGCCGAGATGGGTCCGCGCAGGATGGCGGTGGCGATCGACGCGCCTTCGTCCTGCGTCCAGATCGCGGCGTACAGCCGGGTACCAGCGGGAACCACCAGGGTGGTCAGCGGGACGGGAGGGTCCCAGGGGCCGAACGCGATGTCGCACGGCCCGAAGAAGGGGGGCGGGTTCGCCTCGAGGCGCAGCTCGCTGCCGCCGTCGGGTCGCGGGCTCGCCTGCACGATCAGCGCCCAGCCGCCCTCCTCAGCGGACGGACCGCAGGCGTTGCCGAACACGGTCAGGCGCGCGTCGACGAAGCCGAACGGGCCGGGGTCACGGCGGACCATCCAGCCCGCTGCGGTCAGCGCAGCCGAGGTCTGCGCGAAGGCGCCCTCCGGCCCGGCGGGGTGATCGAGCAGGAGCACGGCATGCACCAAGCGCCCATCCTCGTACCGCCCGAGGCCGCCGATGAGCGTGGCTTCGGCGGGCAGCGGCACGTCGGGGCTCCCCTCGGGGAACGCTCCGGCGACCAGCTTCACGCTGGTGACCGAAGGGTCTCCCCAACTGCCCAGGAAGCGCTCTGCCAGGCGCAGGGCGCCCTCGTCGGCGGGCTGCGCCCGCGCCGCCACGACGAGCAGCAGTGCGACCAGCGCGGAGGCCCAACGGAAGCGACGGCGGGTGACGGAAAGGCGGTGCGGCATCTCGGTACCTCGGCCGCCGAGCTTAGCACCCGTCGAGGTGGGAGCCGCGGGCCTGCCGCGCACCCGGGACGAACGTCCCGACGACCCCCTCCGTACGATGCCCGCAGCATGCGAGGGCGCGCCCGGTCCACCGTCGCCAAGGTCCTGCGCGCGGTCTCCGCGTGGCTGCTCCTGGCGGCGTGGGGGCTTGCGGCGTCCGCGTGGGCGAAGGCGGGGGTGGATGCGGTCGCCGTCGCGCCGGGCGAGCCGCTGCCGGCGTTGACCGCGGGCGCGGAGCTGCGCCTGCTCCCCGGCGTGCACGCCGGCCCGTGGACGATCGACGCGCCCGACGTCATCCTGCGCGCCGAGCCGGGCGCCGTCCTCGACGGCGGCGGCCGGGGGACCGCGCTCACCGTGACGGCGCCCGGGGCACGCATCGAGGGCCTGACGGTCACCGGCGTCGGGCCCGAGACGGACCTCTACGCGCCCGATGCCGCCCTGGCGCTGATCGGCGCCGACGGCGCCGTGGTCCAGGGGCTGCGCGCGCACGGCGTGACGGCGGGCGTGCACGTCGAGGACGCCGCCGACGTTTGGCTGCTCGACCTCGACCTGCGCGGGGACGCGCGCGGGCCCGGCGTCACGAGCTACCTCACCCCGGGCCTGCGCGTCGAGGGCGGTCGCATCGAGGGTTTCCTCGACGGCGCCTACCTCGAGCGCGCGGACGGCGCGCTGGTCGCGGGCCTCGAGGTGCGCGGCAGCCGCCGCTACGGCCTGCACGTCATGTTCACCGCCGGCGCGACGCTGCGTGGCAACGTGGTGGCCGACGGCGGCGTCGGCTCCGCGGTGATGTACGGCCGCGACGCGGTCGTCGCGGACAACGTCCTCGAGGGTCACCGCGGGCCGATGGCCTTCGGTCTGCTGCTGCAGGAGGAGCGCGGCGCCACGCTGCGCGGCAACACGGCGCGCGGCAACACCGTCGGCCTGCTGGTGGTGGCGGCCGCGGGCGCCCGGCTCGACGGCAACCGGCTCGAGGGCAACGGCGTGGGGGTGCTCGTCGACCGCGCCCCGGTGGGCAGCGCCGCGGACGCCAGCTCCGTGACGATCGCGCGCCACGCGTTCGTGGCCAACGCGGCCGACCTGGCGGTCGCCGACGACGACGCGGCCCTGACGCTGCGGGGCAACGCCTTCGATCGCGCGCCGCCCCTCGACCTCGACGGCGACGGCGTCCTCGACCTGCCCTACGTGGCGACCTCGGCGTTCGCCGCCCGCGCGGCGCGCCAGCCCGACCTCATGCTGTTGGCGTACGGGCCCGGCATCGCGCTGTGGCAGCGGCTCGAGGCGACGGTGCCCGGGCTGCGCGCGGCGACCTTCGCCGACCCCGCGCCGCGGTCGGCGGCGCCGGTGGGGCGCCCCGACCACGCGAGCTGGCCGGCCGCGCTCGCCGCGGTCGCGTTCGCCCTCGGCGCCGTCGCGAACGCTCGGGGTTGGGCGTGACCCGCACGCGTATCGGCCGGCGCGCCGCCTCTCCCGACGTGGGCGCCTCTCGCGACGGTGGCGCCGTGGTCGTGCTCGAGGCCGCCGGCGTGGAGGGCCGGCTCGCGCCGCTCGACCTGCACCTTCGTTCTGGGGTGCTGGCGCTGCTCGGCGCCAACGGGGCCGGCAAGAGCACGCTGCTGGCGCTGATCGCCGGGCGCCTCGCGCCCACACGTGGGCGCGTGTGGGTCGCCGGCGCGCCGGCGCGCTCGCCCGCGGCCGCCCACGCGCGCGCGGACGTGCCGCAGGCCGTCGCGTTCCCGGGCCGGGCGCGGGTCGAGGAGCTGCTGGGCGTCGCGCGCGCGAGCCGCGGCGTGGGGGACGCGGCCGTCGTGGACGCCATCGCGCGCATGGGCCTCGCGCCGTTGCTCGCGCGGCGGGTCGGTCGGCTCTCGGGCGGCGAGCGCCAGCGTCTGGCGCTGGCCTCGGCCCTGATGGGCGCGCCGCCCGTCTGGTGCCTCGACGAGCCCGCGGCCAACCTCGACCGTGAGGGCCTCGCCCGCCTGGCCGCGTGGGTGCGGTCCCACGCCGGCGCCGGCGGCGCCGTGATCGTGAGCGCCCACCGCGACGAGGAGGTCATGGCCTACGCTCCCGACCGTGTCCTGCGCCTCGAGGCCGGTGCCGTGGTCGCCGACGAGCCGGGACCTCAGGCCCGCATGTCCGACGTAGATTGATGCCCGTGGACCCGGACGCCCTGACCGTCTTCCTCATCCTCGCCGCGACGATCGCGCTCTTCGTCAGCGACCGCATCCGGCTCGACCTGGTGGCCCTCATGTCGGCGGCCGCGCTGGTGCTCAGCGGCATCCTCACGCCCAGAGAGGCCCTGGCGGGCTTCGGCGACCCGCTCGTCATCATGATCGCCGCGCTCTTCGTGGTCTCGGGCGGCATGTTCCGCACCGGCGTCGCCCAGCGACTGGGGATGTGGCTCGGCCGCGTCGCCGGCGACGGCGAGGGGCGGCTGATCCTGCTGATCATGCTGATCACCGCGCTGCTCTCCGGGATCATGAGCTCGACCGGGACGGTGGCCGTCATGCTGCCGGTGGTGGTGACGCTCGCGTGGCGGGCGCGCATCAGCCCGTCGAAGCTGCTGATCCCGCTGTCGTTCGCCTCGCTGCTCGGCGGCATGCTGACGCTCATCGGCACCCCGCCCAACGTCGTGGTGGCCGAGCTGCTGCGGGCCCAGGGCCGCGAACCGTTCGGCTTCTTCGCGTTCACGCCCGTCGCGGTCGCCATCCTGGTGGTGGGCATCGGCTTCATGGTGCTCGTGGGGCGCCACTGGCTGCCCAGCCGCGCGCCCGCCGACCCCGAGTCGCGCCAGGAGCACGTCAGCCTCGGCGAGTTGGTCGACCGCTACGGTCTGCCCGCCCGCCTGTTCCGGCTCCACCTGCCCGCCGGCCACGCCCTGGAGGGCGCCAGGCTGGGCGTCCTGCACTGGTCCGACCGGCACCAGGTCCAGGTGCTGGCCGTCGACGTCGAGCCCGACGCGCCGCGGGCGCTGCAGCGCGCCCGCTCGCGGGCGTCCAAGCCCGTCGACGCCGACACGGTCATCGAGCACGGCGACCGGCTGCTGGTGCAGGGGCATCCCGACCACGTGCACGAGCTCGGGCGCGAGCTCGGTCTGCACGTCGAGGCGCTCGATCGCTTCGACGACGACGTCATGCCCCGCGACCTCGGTGTCATCGAGGTGCTGCCGACCCCCCGCTCCCGCTGGCTCGACCACACGCTGACCGAGCTGCACTTCCGGGAGCGCTACCGCGTCCAGGTGGTGGCCGTGCAGCGGGGCGGTGCGACCGTCACCGAGGGCCTGGGGCAGCTGCGCCTGCGGTTCGGCGACACGCTGCTGGTGCAGGGCCCCCGAGCGGCGATCGAGGCCCTGCGCCGAGAGCCGGCGGACGCCGTCGTGTTGGCGGAGCCCGAGGACACGGTGGTCTCGCGCCAAGCTGCCCGCAAGGCGCCGATCGCGATCGCCATCATGCTGGCGATGCTCATCGTCATGACCCTGGGCTGGCTGCCGACCGTGATGGCCGCCGGCCTGGCGGCGATCGCGATGATCATCACGGGCTGCCTGTCGATGGAGCAGGCGTACCGCTCGATGAGCTGGGAGAGCGTCGTACTGATCGCCGGCATCCTGCCGATGGCGACCGCGCTCGAGGTGACCGGAGGCATGCAGCTGGTGGTCGACGCCCTGGTCGCCGGTGTCGGACCCTACGGGCCGCTGGCCATGCTCGCCGGCCTCTTCGTGCTGACGTCGCTGGCGAGCCAGGTGATCTCGAACACGGCCACGGCGGTGCTCGTGGCGCCGATCGCGTTCCAGGCGGCGCTGACGCTGGAGGTGTCGCCCTACCCGCTGCTGCTGACGGTGGCCCTGGCCGCGTCGACGGCCTTCGCCACCCCCGTGGCCTCGCCCGTCAACACGCTGGTGCTCGGCGTCGGCCAGTACCGCTTCGGCGACTTCCTGCGCGTCGGGGTGATGATGCAGCTGCTGGTGCTGATCGTCACCGTCCTGATCGTGCCGCGGCTGTTCCCCTTCTAGCCTGCCGCGCCGTTCAGCCGCCACCCGCCGCTTCGTCGATCAGCGGCACGAGCACCTCGTCGCCCGTGACCGGGTACGCCTCGAAGTCGACGCTGAGTTCGACCGTGTTCGTGGGGTCGACGACGCTCTGGAAGGCGCCCTCTCGCCACGCCAGGGTGGCGACCAGCCGGCCCGCGACGCGCAAGGCGTGCGGTTCGACGGCCTCGATGCGCGTGACCTCGAAGGCGTGCAGCTCGAGCAGCTGGTAGTGGGCGGTGGCGCGCCAGCGCTCGGGGTGGAACTCGACCGCCACCGCCTGCGTGTCTCCCTCCCAGGCGAGGGACGTGGGATCGACCCGGAAGGCGATGACCAGCTCGCGGCGGTCGGAGCGGTCGTCGGGCGCCACCATCGCCCGCAGGGCGACGGTCATCGTGGCGGGGAACGTCGTGACGCCGCCCACCACCAGCGGCTCGGTGACGATGAACGAAGCGCCGTTGACCTCACGGCCGGTGAGCCGCTCCAGCAGGGCGTCCACGTCCGCGGACGCGCCCTCGGGGGCGTCCGCCTCGGGCACCAGGTTGGCGTGCGTTCGGAACTCGATCGCCACGCCGTCGATGGTCGCCGCGAGCGTGCCCGTCGGGACGAAGAGCGGCGCCTGGGCCAGCGCGAGGCCGAGGAGCGGCGCGAGGAGCCAGGCCGGACGAGCGGCGCGCGGCACGGGCGTCAGCTCGCCCGCACGGCGGCCAGCGCCCGCGCCAGCATCGCGCCCACCTCGGCGGCCAGCGGCTCGAGCTGCACGCGGGTCGCGGGCGCGGTCAGGGTGAAGGCCTGCTGCGGGTCGAGGATCTTCACCTCGGTGCCGCCGTCGACCTCGCGCAGCGTGACGGTGCACGGCAGCAGCAGAGCGATGTCGCGGTCGAGGTCGAGGGCGCGCTTGGCGATGACCGGGTTGCACACCCCGAGGATGCGATGCCCCTCGTGCTCGGCGCCGAGCTTGGCCTGGAAGATCGCCTGGACGTCGACCTCGGTCAGGACGCCGAAGCCCTCGGCCTTCAGGGCGGCCTCGATCGCGGCGCGGGTGTCGGTGAGCGGCTTGGGGACGATCGCGTGGAGTTCGGGCATGGCGGACCTCCGTCGAACGGGCGCTGCCGCACAGGTTAGTCGCTCGGGGATGTGACGAGGGCATCTTGCGCTTCGTCCGCTGAGCCGCTAGGCTTGGCGCGACGCCGTTCGGTTCGCCGCTCGCGTCCCGGGCCATGGCCCGGATTCGCTCGTACCGCACGGCCAGGCGCCCACCGGGCGACCACCGGCGGTGAGAAAGATGGTCTTGGAATGGCTACCGGTAAGGTCAAGTGGTTCAACAACGAAAAGGGCTTTGGCTTCATCGAGGTCGAGGGTGGCGGCAAGGACGTCTTCTGCCACTTCTCGGCGATCACGGGTGACGGCTACAAGAGCCTCAACGAGGGCGACGAGGTCGAGTTCGACGTCGAGCAGGGCACCAAGGGCCCGCAGGCGAAGAACGTCACCGTGACGCACAGCGCCGGCCCGGCCGCTGGTTACCGCCAGCGCTACTGAAGCCGACACACGGTTGAACGACGGTGCCCGGGGCGTGAGCCCCGGGCACCGTGCTTTGCCGCCTGCTGGTAGGCTTGCACCACCCGCGCCGCGCCCTCCCGAGGTGGGGAGGACCCGCAGGAGGTGATCGTGGCCTGGCCGCCCCAACCCCTCGTTCTCGCCCTGTGGGCCATCGTCGCCGTGCTGTTGCTGCTGGCGGCGGTCGCCTGGACGCGCCGCGCCGCCATCCGCGGCGCGCGCAGCTTCACCTTCTTCGCCCTGGCCGGCGCCATGTGGGCGCTCGCCGAGGGCATGCAGTTCGCCGCGATCGACCCCGCGCTCCAGCTCCTGTGGATGCAGCTCAAGTACCTGGGGATCGCCACGCTGCCCGTCGCCTTCGTCGTCTTCGCCAACGACTACACGCGCCAGGGCGCGTGGCTCAACCGCTTCGTCGTCACGCTGCTGCTGGTGTTGCCGGCCGTCACGATCGGCCTCGCGTGGACCTACCCGGTGAACG
>JAABRV010000038.1 GCA_011390735.1 Trueperaceae bacterium
GACGCCCTGGCGCAGGGCGCCGACACGCTGATCACCGTCGGCGCGGTGCAGTCGAACCACTGCCGCCTGACGCTCGCCGCCGCCGTCAAGGAGGGCCTGAAGTGCCAGCTCGTGCTGGAGCAACGCGTCCCCGGCAGCTACCGCGAGGACGCCAGCGGCAACAACTTCCTCTACCGGCTGCTCGGCGTGGAGCGCGTCGAGGTGGTCGACGCGGGCACCGACCTGGCGGCCGCGATGCAGGGCCTGGCCGACGAACTGGCGGCGCAGGGCCGCAAGGCGTACGTCATCCCCGGCGGCGGGTCGACGCCGCTCGGCGCCCTCGGCTACGTCGCCTGCGCCGAGGAGATCATGGACCAGTCGTTCGAACTGGGCGTGGCCTTCGACCACATGGTGGCGTCGAGCGGGTCGGGCGGCACCCATGCCGGCCTGCTGGCTGGCCTGCACGGCGTCAACGCCAACCTGCCGCTGACCGGCGTCAGCGTGCGCGCGGCCCGGGCGCCACAGGAGGAGAAGATCCACGGGCTGGCGCAGGCCGCGGCCAACCTGCTCGGCGTGCGCGCGCCCGTCCCGCGCGAGCTGGTCGAGGTCGTCGACGACTACGTCGGCCCCGGCTACTCGCTGCCCACCGCGTCGATGGTGGAGGCGGTGCAGCTGTTCGCGCGCCACGAGGGGATCCTGCTCGACCCGGTGTACACCGGCAAGACCGCGGCCGGTCTGATCGGCATGGTGCGCGCGGGGCGCTTCGCGCCGGGCGAACGCGTGCTCTTCCTGCACACCGGCGGCTCGCCGGCCCTGTACGCCTACGAGGACGTCATCCTGGGCCGCACGCCGGCATGAGCGCCCGCCGGGTCGTCGGCGTGATCGGCGGCATGGGTCCCGACGCGACGGTCGACTTCTTCGCCAAGCTGGTGGCCGCCACGCGCGCGGGCAGCGACCAGGACCACCTGCGGATCGTCATCGACAACGACCCCGGGGTGCCCGACCGCACCGCCGCGATCGAGGGGCGCGGCGAGAGCCCGGCGCCGCGGCTGGCGGCGATGGCTCGCGGACTGGTGGCCCAGGGGGCCGAGCTCCTCGTGATGCCCTGCAACAGCGCCCACGCCTTCGCCGAGACCGTCCGCGAGGCCGCCGGCCCCGTGCCGTTCCTCGACCTCATCGAGACGACGGTCGCCGCCACCCGCGAGCGGCTGCCCGGGGTCACCGCCGTCGGCCTCCTGGCGACCGACGGCGCGCTGGCCGCGCGGCTCTACCAGGACGCCTTCGAGGCCGCCGGCGTGCGCGCGCTGGTGCCGCTGGGCGACGACCAGCGCACGGCGATGGACGCGATCTACGCGGTGAAGCGCGGGTCCGCGGACGACGCGGTGCGCGCCCGCCTGCGGCTGGTCGCGGAGCGGCTGGCAGCGGCCGGCGCCGAGGCGATCGTCGCCGCCTGCACCGAAGTGCCGCTGCTCATGGCCGAGGGCGACGTGCGCCACGACGGTGACGTGCTGCCCTTCGTCAGCTCGACCGACGAGCTGGTGCGGCGGACGCTGGCGGAGGCCACCGCCGAAGGCTGAGGGAGCTCCCGCCCTCGCGGGCGCGGGCCGGGATCGCCACCGGGGTGGCGGCGTCGGCGCGGTGGCGCTGACGCGTCAATTGGACGCAATGCGTCTCTAGGGTTGACGCGCGGGACGCGATTCGCCTATGGTCGATGCGAAGAAGCTCATCCCCGAACGTACGCCCGGTCGTGGGCGTACGCGACGCGCACCCGACCCCACCCGGGAGGCCCCGTGCCCGACAGCCTGTACGACCGCCTCGATCCGGTCGACCAAAGCATCGTCATCGCGCTCCGGCGCGACGGCCGGCGCCCGTTCCGCGAGATCGCCCGCGAGCTCGGCGTGTCGGAGTCGATGGTGCGCAAGCGGGCCCACCGTCTCCTCGACGAGGGCTGGATGCGCATCATCGCGATCAGCGACCCGCTCGCGCTCGGGGTGCCGGTCGTGGCCACCACCTACGCCAAGGTGCGGCCCGCGTCGCTCGACGACGTCGTCGAGTCGCTCGCGCGCTACGAGTCGGTGCGCTACCTCGCCACCTGCGTCGGCGCGCACAACCTGGTCGTCGAGTCGCTGCACGGCTCCAACGCGGAACTCCACGCCTTCCTGCAGGAGGAGCTCGGCAGCGACGCCATCGTCGGTTACGAGACCATGCAGGTCGTGCGCATCAGCAAGAGCGTGTGGGACTGGGAGCTCGGCGACGACGGCTCGCCCGCCCCGCACCCCGCCTCCGATCCGCCCGCCGCCCCACGACGCCGCCCCCGGAACCCGACGCACGACCGAAGGAGGACCCCATGAAGCGAAGCCTCGCCCTCGTCCTGATCCTGCTGCTGGCCCTGGCGGGCCTGGCGGCCGCCCAGACCCGCGGCGGCACGCTGGTCGCCGCCTGGATGCAGGAACCCGTCGGCCTCGACCCCCACATCACCAGCGCCATGTCCAGCTACCAGGTGCTCGAGAACGTCCTCGACACCCTGATCACGCTCGACGCGGAGCAGAACCTCGTCCCGTCGCTGGCGCACGACTGGGTCGTCGCCGAGGACGGCCTCAGCGTCACCTTCCACCTGCGGGAGGGCGTGCGCTTCAGCAACGGCAAGGCGCTCACGGCCGACGACGTCGTGACCGTCTTCGAACGGATCATGGACCCCGAGACCGGCTCGGGCAACGCCTGGCGGCTCGCCGGCGTCGAGTCCGTCACGGCCCCCGACGCCACGACCGTGGTGTTCGAGCTGGCGTCGCCCAACCCCTCGCTGCTGGGGCACCTGGCGTCGTTCAAGGCGCTCGGCATCTTCGACCCCGCCGGCGTCGAGGACGGCACCATCAACACCCGCCCGATCGGCACCGGGCCGTTCATGATCACCGACTTCCAGCCCGGCACGCGGGTCCTGCTCGAGCGCAACCCCTACTACTGGGAAGACGGGCTCCCCTACCTCGATGCCGTCGACATCCGCATCATCGGCGACGAGACCGTGCGCCGTTCCGCGCTGATCAGCGGCGACATCGACTGGGCGTTCGCCGTGCCGCCGCAGTCGGTGGCGGAGCTCGAGGCGCGCGACGACGTCGTCATCGACGCGGTCCCCGCCGGCGCCTACTACTACATGGGCGTGAACCTGCGCGAGGGCCCGCTCGCCGATCCCCGCGTGCGTCAGGCGATCGCCTTCGCCATCAACCGCGAGAACGTCGGCATGGCCGCCGAGTTCGGCAACGCCGCCATCACCCAGGACCCGATCCCCTCCACCTCCGCCTGGAGCTTCGACTACGCGCCCTACGACTTCGACCCGGAGCGCGCCCGCGCGCTGCTGGCCGAGGCCGGCTACGCCGACGGCTTCGAGATCGAGATCATGCCGACCACCTTCCTGCCCGAGACCATCCGCGCCGCCCAGGTGGTCCAGGCCGACCTGGCCGCCGTGGGCATCACCACCACCATCCGCACGCTCGAGTGGGCGGAGTGGCTGCAGGAGCAGGGTGAGGGCAACTACGACACCTACATCTGCTCGTGGAACGGCCTGATCGACCCGGACGACTTCTTCTACGCCCAGCACCGCACCGGCGAGGTCTTCAACTTCACCGGCTACTCCAACCCCACCGTCGACCAGCTGCTCGACGAGGCCCGCGTGGTCACCGACTTCGAGGCCCGCAAGGACCTCTACGAGGACGTCAACCGCGCCATCGTCGACGACGCCCCGTACATCTACTTCTACAACCTGCTGCAGATCCACGCGTACCACCCGGACGTGCAGGGCTTCCAGTCCCGCGCCGACCAGGCCGTCCGCTTCGTGCGCACCTGGCTCGACCGCTGACCGACGACGGGGGGCCGCTCCGGCGGCCCCCCTCCCTTCGACCCCCCCGCTGTCCCCCCGCTTCGCGGGCGCTATCTTGAGCAGCACGACCTCGCCCGCGTGCCGGCGGCGCCGGCACGTCATCCCGCGCGCGGCGATGCCGCGCGATCCGCCGGAGGCCCCGGTTGAGCCTCAGCTATCTCCTGCGACGCCTCGGCTCCGTCCTGCTGGTGCTGTTCGGCGTCTCGCTCGTCACCTTCGCGATCATCCCGCTGTTGCCGGGCAGCCCGGCGCGCGTGACGCTCGGCGTGCAGGCCACGCCGGAGGCCGTCGCGACGCTCGAGCGGCAGATGGGCCTCGACCGTCCGCTGCCGGTGCAGTACGTCTCCTGGGTGGGCGGCATCCTCACCCGCGGCGACTTCGGGACCAGCCTGATCAGCCGCCAGCCGATCGCCGGTGAGGTCACGCGGCGCGTGCCCGCCACGCTGACGCTCGCCCTCGCCGCGCTGCTCGTGGGCCTCGCGATCGCCCTGCCCGCCGGCATCTTCGCCGCCCTCAAACCCGGCAGCCCGCGCGACCTCGGGGTATCGGTGTTCAGCCAGCTCGGCGTGTCGGTCCCGGACTTCTGGATGGGCATCCTGCTGATCCTGCTCTTCAGCGAGACGCTCGGCTGGTTCCCCTCCTCGGGGTACCGGCCGCTGTCCGACGGGCTGGCGCCCTTCCTGCAGCACATCACGCTGCCGGCACTGACCGCCGGGATCATCAGCGGCGCGATCATGACCCGCTTCGTCCGCTCGGCGCTGCTCGAGGTGCTGAACCAGGACTACGTCCGCACCGCCCACGCCAAGGGGCTGCCGCGCGGCAAGGTGATGCGCAAGCACGTCCTGCGCAACGCCGCGATCTCGATCGTCACCATCGTGGGCCTGCAGATGGCGACGCTGCTGTCGGCGGTCGTGGTGGTGGAGATCATCTTCGCCTGGCCGGGCCTCGGGCAGCTGGCGTTGACCGCGACGCTGCAGCGCGACTACCCGGCGCTGCAGGCGGCCGTGCTGCTCTCGGCGGTGGCGTTCACCGTCATCAACCTGCTGACCGACCTCTCCTACACGTTCCTCGACCCGAGGGTGTCGTACACCTGATGGCCGCGACGGCGTCCCATGCCGAGGTGCCCCGCAGCCGACCCGGGCTCGACCTGCTGCGCAAGGCGCTGCGCCACGGCTCGGTGCTCTTCGGCGGCGGGCTCATCCTCGCCCTGGCGCTGGTCGCGCTCTTCGGCGCCTCGTTGGCCCCCTACGACCCCATGGCGATGGACTTCACCGCCCGCTTCGCCCCGCCCTCGTGGGCGCACCCGTTCGGCACCGACGACTTCGGTCGCGACGTCTTCTCGCGCGTCCTGTACGGCGCCGCGGTCAGCTTCCAGGTCGCCTTCATCGCGGTCGGCATCTCGGGCGTGGTGGGCGTCGCGCTCGGCCTGACGGCCGGCTACCGCGGCGGCTGGCTCGACGAGGTCATCATGCGCGCGATGGACGTCCTCTTCGCCTTCCCCGCGGTCCTGCTGGCGATCACGGTCATGGCGATCCTGGGGCGCGGCGTCGAGAACGCGATGATCGCCATCGCGATCGTCTACGCGCCGATCTTCGCGCGGGTCACCCGCGGCGCCGTCATCTCGGTGCGCGACCGCGAGTTCGTCACCGCGGCCCGCGCCCTCGGCCAGAGCCAGGTGCGCATCATGCTGCGGCACGTGCTGCCCAACGCGCTCGGCCCGATCATCGTGCAGACCTCGCTCAGCCTCGCCTTCGCGATCCTCGCCGAGGCCGCCCTGTCGTTCTTCGGCCTCGGCACGCAGCCGCCCGACCCCAGCTGGGGTCGCATGCTCTCCGAGGGGCGCGGCTTCCTGCAGCAGGCGCCGTGGATGGGGATCTTCCCCGGCCTCGCCATCATGGTCTCGGTGCTGGGCTTCAACACCCTGGGCGACGGCCTGCGCGACGTGCTCGACCCGCGCTTCCGGGGACGCCACTGACGGCGCGCGACCCACGAACCCACGGCGCGCCGCCCGCGGCGCCGGCCGGCGGTGCGCGGGGCGCCGTCGATCTGGCCGCCGTGGCCGCGATCGCGGCCCTCTCGGCCGGCGGCATGGCGCTGGAGATCGGTCTCACGCGGCTGCTGTCGACGCTGTTCGTGAGTTCCTGGGTCGGCCCGCTGCTGGCCGCCGCCCTGCTCGGGCTGGGGCTCGGCGCGGCGGGCGCCGCCGCCCGCCCGTCGTGGCGATCGCCTGGCGCCGTCGCCCGCGCCGCCGCGATCGCGCCGGTCGCCGCGGTCGCCAGCGTGCTCGCGCTGCTGGCGGCCGGCGGCCTGGGCTCGCCTTTGTGGGGCCTGGCGCCCCTGGTGGTCGCCTACGCCGCCATCGGCCTGGCCGTCGCGGCGCTCTTCGCCCGGCACGCGGGCGCCGCCGCACGGCTCTACCGCGTCGATCTCGCGGCCGCCGCGGTCGCGGCGGCCCTGACGCCCCTCGCGCTCGGCCGCCTCGGCGGCCTCACCGGCAGCCTGGCCGCCGCCGCCCTGCTCCTCATCGCCGCCTGGGCCCTGCGCCGCCCCGGACGCCCGCTCGCCCTCGCGCTCGGCAGCGCCGCCGTCGCCGCCGTCGTGCTGGCCACCGCCAGCGGCGCGCTGCGCTTCGACCCCGCCTCGATGGGCACGCCCAAGCCGATCCGGACGCAGCTCGCGCGCGGCGCCGTGGTCGAGGCGACGCGCTGGGACGCGCTGGCCCGCACCGACCTCGTGCGCGCGCCCGACGGCGCGCGCATGCTGTTCATGGACGGCGGCGCCGGCTCGATCGTGCCCGACCCCGACCCGGGGCGCTGGTGGCACGACGTCGGCGCCTTCCCGTTCGCCGTCGCGCCCACCGGACGCGCCTTCCTCATCGGCAGCGGCGGTGGGCTCGACGTCGCCCAGGCGCGCGCGCACGGGGCCGGCGAGGTGATCGCCGCCGAGGTCAACCGCGCGAGCGTCGACCTCGTGCGCACCCTCGGGACGGCGGCCGGCGGCGTCTACGACCCGCCCACGGAGGTGCGCATCGGCGACGGGCGCCGCGAGCTGGCCCGCGCCCCCGGGCGCTTCGACGTGATCACGCTCGCCAACGTCGTCACCGGCGCCGCGGAGCTGCGCGGCGCGGCCCTGACGGAGAACCGCGTCTACACGCTGGAGGCGTTCGGCGCCTACCTGGAACGGCTGACGCCGACCGGCAGGCTGTCGCTGACGCTCTACGACGAGGCCACGCTGACCCGCGCGCTCACGACGGCGCTCGAGGCGCTGGTGCGGGGCGGCTGGGCCACCGACCACGCGGCGGCGACGCGCCACGTGTTCGCGGTGATGGACGCGCGCGCCTCGCCGCCGGTGCCGCTCCTGCTGCTGCGGCCGACGCCCTTCGCTCGTGACGAGGCCATCGCCGCCGCGCGCGTCGCCGAGGCGCGCGGCTGGTCGCTGTTGCTGGTGCCCGACCTGCTCGCCCCGGCCGCGCTCGGCGAGCTCGCCGCCGGCGCGATGACGCTCGACGGCCTGATCGCCGGCAGTCCGGACCTCGACCTCCGCCCCACCACCGACGACCGCCCGTACTTCTTCGCCTTCGAGCCCGGCCTGCCGCGCGACGTGCGCCTCGCCGGCGCGCTGGCGCTGGCGGTGGCCGCGGCGCTGCTGCTGGTGGCGCCCTGGGTCGGGCGCGTACTCGGGCGCCCCGGAGGCCCGCCCGGGGCGGCCTCCTTGGCCGGCGCGCCCGCGTCGGCCGTGCCGGCCGGCGCGGCCCGGCGCTGGCTGACGGCGGCCGCGCTCGGGGCGGCCTTCCTGGCGACCGAGCTGCACGCCCTGCAGGTGGTGCAGCGGGCGGCGGGCCACCCGGCCTGGAGCCTGTCGCTGACGCTGGGCGCGCTCCTGGTGGGCGGCGCGATCGGTGCCGGCTGGGCCGGCCGGCGAGCGGACGCGCCGTCGGTCCCGGGCGCAACGCCCATCCCCGCTGGGACCGCCGGCGTCGCCGTCCCGGCGGCGGTCGCCTCCGGCGGCGTGCTGCTGTGGCTGCTGCTGGCGCCGGCGCTGGCCGCCGCGCTCGACCCGTGGCCGCCGCTCGCGGCCGGTGCGGTCCTCGCGGCCGCGCTGGTGGCGCTCGGCGTGCCGATGGGCATGCCGTTCCCCAGGCTGCTGGCCGCGTGGGGGACCGCCGAGGACACGCGCGCCGGCGTGGCCGCCGCCTGGGCCGCGAGCGGCGTCGCCGCGGTCACCATCGGCGCCGGCGCCACCTGGCTCGGCCATGCGCTCGGGACGCCGGCGATCGGCGGCGCCGCGGCCGCGCTCTACCTGGCCGCCGCGCTGCTTCACCCCCGCCGCTGATCCGCGCGCCCGTGGCATGCTGGAACGACCGTGAGGGCGGCCGCGTTGGCTCCGCCTCCACACGTCATCGGAGGCCCACCATCGCCCGCAGGATCGATCCCGACGCCCACCACGACGCCTACGAGGGCCCGCGCAAGCGCCGCTCGCGCCGCGCCCCCAAGGGCCGGCAGAACGTCACCCAGCTGATCGGCGACGACGGCCAGGCGGCGCCCGGCACCGCGCTGCGGCGCATGCAGGAGCGCGGCTTCGTCCACGAGATCGTCGGCGAGCTCAAGAGCGGCAAGGAGGCCACCGTCTACCTGGGGCGTTCGCCGCTCGGCGACGTGGCGGTGAAGATCTTCCGCGACGTCGAGGTGCGCAGCTTCAAGAACGACCAGCGCTACCAGGACGGCCGCTGGATCGGCGACGCCCGCCTCGCCAAGGCGATCCGCCACCGCTCCGGGCGCGGCCGCCGGGCGCTGAAGGCGCTGTGGGCCGCGCACGAGTACCTGATCCTGTGGCGCCTCTGGCGGGCCGGCGTCTCCGTCCCCGAGCCGCTCGTCGGGCCCGAGGGCTTCGACATCGCCGAGGCCGGCGAGGTCGTGCTCATGCGCTTCATCGGCACGCCCGACGCGCCGGCCCCGCGCCTGTCCGACGCGGTGCTCGACGCCGACGAGGCCGCCTCCGCCTGCGAGCAGAGCGTCGCCCTGATGCGCGCCTGCTGGCGCCTCGGCGTCGTCCACGGCGACCTGTCGGCCTACAACCTGCTGTGGTGGGAGGGCCGCGTCGTCCTCATCGACTTCCCGCAGGCGATGGACCGCGAGCAGCCCGGCGCGCAGGAGCTCCTGGCGCAGGACGCCGCCTCGCTCTCCTTCAGCCTCCGGCGGCTGGGCGTCGCCATCGAGCCCGACGAGCTGCTGCGGCGGGTGACGGACGAGGCTTGAGCCGCTAGCTCACCCGCCGGCGCGGCAGCGACGGCGTCGCCCACGCGGGCCCGCACAGGTGCTTGGCCAGCATGACGATCTGCCCCGCGTGGTGCCCGGTGTGGTCGAGGCTGCGCACCAGCGCCCGCGCGACGGCATGTGGCTCGCCGCGGATCGTGATGACCCGTCCCAGGTCGTCGGGGCGCAGGGCGTCGATCGTGCCGAGCGCGACCGCCCAGCCGGCCTCCCAGGCGGCCATCAGGCCCGCGGGCGTGGCGTCGGCGTCCTCGAACTCGCCGTCGCGGTCGCGATCGGGCTTCTCCCCGTCGGTGTCGAAGATCTCGGACCAGCGCGACCGCAGGTTGCCGGCCACGTGGCGCAGCAGCACCGAGATGGAGTTGCCGTCGCCGTCGTCGAGCCGGGTCGACCAGCGCTCCGGCGGGAGCTGCGCGAGCGCGCGCTCGACCTGCGCCTTCTGGCGCCGGAAGGCGCCCTGGATCTCCTGCAGCAACAGCGCTTCGGGTTCGGTCGTCGCGGGGGCCATGGGCACAGACTACGCGGCGCCGGTCAACTCGACGGCGCGCCGGTCGCGGGCGGGCGGCCGCGCCGGATCGCCAGGACCACGCCCCCCAGCGCGACCAGCGCCAGCGCCAACGCGCTCGGGACGACGGTCGGGCCGGCGAAGGCCACGGCCAGGCCCACCGCCGGCGCCCCGACGACCGGTCCGAGGTTGCCGGCCGCGAGGATCCACGGCGCGACGCGGTCGGCCCGCTCGCCGAAGTGCCGGTCGATCCACACGACCGTCGTCGGGAACACCGGTGCCAGGCCCAGGCCGACGAGGGCGTAGCCGGCGAGGGCCACCGCGGGCGCGTGCGCCAGCCCCACGCCGAGGAAGGTCAGCGCCATCCCCCCCAGGATCAGGTCCGCGGGCCGCAGCCGGGACGCGAACGCCGCGGCCAGGAAGCGGCCCGCCGTCAGCGCGCCCCAGAACACCGACACGGCGAGCGCGGCGCGGGCGACGCCCAGCGCCTCGGCGAGGTGGGTCGGGGCCCACGCGGCGGTCGCCACCTCGACCGCCACGTAGAGGAACATCAGCGCGGAAAAGAGCACGACGCCGCCGGCCAAGCGCGAACCGGCGGCGGGCGTCGCACCCCGGCCGGCGGACGCGCCCGCGCGCGTCGGCGGCAGCCACGGCACCCACGCCGCCATGGCCACCACGACGAGCGCCAGCAACGTGGTGAAGCCGAAGACCAGCGGCGGCACCTGGGCGATGGCGCCGGGGTCGCGCGCGATCGCCAACCCCATCAGCCACCCGATCAGGGCCGGCATGGCGATCGCCCCCACGCCGTAGGCGCCGTTGACGAGGTTGACGGCCGCCGCCCCGGCAGGCGCGAACGCGCGCGCGAACAGGAAGTTGTAGAGGACGACCGCGACGCCGTACCCGAGGCCGTTCAAGGCGGCGCCGGCCAGCACCAGCGACCAGCTGCCCGTGAAGCCGACCCCGGCGCCACCCAGCGCCAGCAGCAGCGCCGAGAGCACCATCGCGCGCCGGTAGCCGAGGCGCGCGATCAGCACGCCGGCGACCAGCACGCCGACGAAGCCGCCGACGAAGTGGGCGCTGACCGACGTGCCGACCTCGCCGACGCCCACGCCGTGGCGCGCCTGCAGCGCGGCGAACGACGGACCGTACGCCGCCAACAGCAACCCCAGCTGGAGGAAGACCAGCAGGCCGAGCGCCATCAGCGCGCGCTTGCCCCCGGGCGGTGCGCCGGCGGCGTCGCGGGGCGGGCGGGCCTGCGTCTCGGGTGGCGGCGTCGTGCTGGGCATCCCCGCATCGTACGGCCGGCGGGTGGCGGTGCACCACCGACGCGGAGCGCGGACGGGTCGCACGCCCGCGCCCGGCGCGGGCCCGCCCCGCGCGCGGACCCGCGCCGGGCGGCTGGCACGTGACGGTCGTCGCCACGGACGCGTCGTTATGATGGCCCGATGACGGCCCCCGGCACCCGCCGTGGGCCCGGAGGCACCCTCATGGCAACCATCCACGACCTCGACGAGCTGCGGGCGACCTTCCTGCGGTTCTTCGCGTCCAAGAACCACCTCGTCCACCCGTCCGCCTCGCTGAAGAGCGACGACCCGACGCTGATGTTCAACGTCGCCGGCATGCAGCAGTTCAAGCCGCAGTTCCAGGGGGCCCCCGCCCGCTTCGAGGGCTTCGAGGGCGAGTGGCCGCGCGTCGCGACCTCACAGAAGTGCATGCGCGCGGGCGGCAAGGACTCCGACATCGAGAACGTCGGTCGCACGCGCCGCCACCACACCTTCTTCGAGATGCTCGGCAACTTCTCCTTCGGCGACTACTTCAAGGCGGAGGCCGCCGCCTGGGCCTGGGAGTTCCTCACCGACCCGGCGTGGCTGGGGCTCGACCCCGACCGCCTGTGGGTCACGGTCTTCGAGGACGACGACGAGGCCTGGGAGATCTGGACGAAGCAGGTCGGCGTGCCCGCCTCTCGCATGTCGCGCTGGGGCGAGGATCAGAACTTCTGGCCCGCCAACGCCGTGAAGGACGGGCGCTCCGGCCCCTGCGGCCCTTGCTCCGAGATCTTCTACGATCGCGGCCCCGAGTACGGCAGCCCCGACGAGACGGGGCCGAACACCGGCCGCGGCGACCGCTTCATGGAGATCTGGAACCTGGTGTTCACCCAGTTCGACCTCGAAGACGGCGAGCTGCGCCCGCTGCCGATGAAGAACATCGACACGGGCATGGGCTTCGAGCGCCTCGCGTCGGTCGTGACCGGCGCGACCGACGCCTATGCGACCGAGCTGTTCCAGCCGACGATCCGCCGGCTGGTCGAGGCCTCGGGCGCGCCTTACCGCGACCTCGACAGCGTCCCGCACCGCATCGTCGCCGACCACGTGCGCTCGGTGACGATGTGCATCGCCGACGGCATCCTGCCCGCCAACGACGGCGCCGGCTACGTCATCAAGATGCTCATCCGGCGCGCCGCGCGGCAGGCCTGGCAGATGGGCGTGCGGCGTCCGGTGCTGTTCGAGCTGGTCGCGGGGGTCGCCGAGAGCATGGGCGGGGCCTACCCGAACGTCCGCGAGGCCGCCGGCCGCATCGCCGCGATCGTGAAGGCGGAGGAGAGCCAGTTCCTCGAGACCCTCGGGGCCGGGATCGAGCGCGTCAAGGACGTGCTGGACGGCCTCGGCGACGAGGTGCTGCCGGGCGAGGTCGCCTTCGACCTGTGGCAGACCTACGGCTTCCCGCTCGACCTCACCGTCGAGATGGCCGCCGAGCGCGGCGTGGTGGTCGACCGCGAGGGCTACGCCCGCGCGCGCGAGGAGGCACGGACCGTGTCGCGCGCGGGTGGCGGCAAGGCGACGATGTTCGCCGCCGTCGACGTGCTCGCCGAGGTCGCCGCCGCGCACGCGCCGAGCCGCTTCGTCGGCTACGAGAGCGAGGCGGCCGACGCCACGGTCGTCGCGCTGGTGACCGAAGCGGGCGCGGTCGAGGCCGCCGGCGAGGGGGACGCGGTGCAGCTCGTGCTCGACGTCACCCCCTGCTACGCCGAGGGGGGCGGTCAGGTGGGCGACGCCGCCAAGGTCGCCTGGGACGGCGGCGCCGCCGTCGTGCAGCAGACGGTCAAGGGCCCCCAGGGCCTCATCGTCCACCGCACCCAGGTGGCGCGCGGCACGCTGCGCGTCGGCCAGCGGGTGCGGATCACCGTCGACCCCGCCCGCCGCGAGACCCGCAAGCACCACACCGCCACGCACCTGCTGCACGCCGCCCTGCGGCGCGTCGTGGGCGACCACGTCGCCCAGGCGGGCTCGCTGGTGACGCCGGAGCGGCTGCGCTTCGACGTCAGCCACGGCGCCCCCATCGCCCCCGAGCAGCTGCACGAGGTCGAGACCCTGGTCAACGGCTGGGTCCAGGCCGACCTGCCGGTCGGCGCCCGCGTGGTGCCGATCGACGAGGCCCGCGCGGCCGGCGCGATGATGCTGTTCGGCGAGAAGTACGGGGCCGAGGTCCGCATGATCACCATCGGTGACGCGGCCGCCAGCCCGTCCATCGAGCTGTGCGGCGGCACCCACGTGGGTCGCACCGGCGAGATCGGGCCGGTCCTCGTCACCGCCGAGGAGGCCGCCTCCGCCGGCGTGCGGCGCGTCGAGGCGCTCGCCGGACGCGCCGCGCTGGCGCACGTCCAGCAGCTGCGCGACGCGGTCGGCGCCACCGCCCGCGCCCTCGGCGCCAAGCCCGACGAGCTCGAGGGCCGCGTCGGCAAGCTGCAGGGCGAGCTCAAGGCGGCGCAGCGCGAGGTCGCCGGCCTGCGCGACAAGCTCGCGGCCGCCCAGGCCCAGGACGCGCAGGAAATGGCCGAGATCGCCGGCCTGCGGGTCGCCAGCCTTGCGCTCGACGGGCTCGACGCCGCCGCGCTGCGCAACGCGGCCGACACCCTCATGCAACGCAGCGGCGCCGAGCTGGTGGTGGTCGGCAGCGGCACCCTGCTCGTGGTGAAGGCGGCCGAGTCCGCCCGCGCCCGCGGCGCCCAGGCCGGCCAGGTCGTCAAGGCGCTGGCCCAGCGCGGCGGCGGGGGCGGCGGCGGCCGGCCCGACATGGCCCAGGCGGGCGTCAGGGACGCGGTCGGCCTGCAGGCGGCGCTGGCGGCCGTCCCCGAGGTCGTGGGTCAGGCGGTGCAGGGCTGAGCGACACGGCCGCCCCGACGCCTCCGGACGGCGCCCCCGACGCGCCGGACCGAGACGTCGCGCTGGCGCTCGACGTCGGCGAGGCGCGCATCGGCCTGGCCCGCGGCGAGGTCGGCTCGCGCTTCGCCTTCGGCCGCGGCGCTCTGGTGCGCAGCGGCCGCCAGGCCGACGACGTCGCCGCCGTCGCCGCCGCGGCCGCGGCCGAGGGCGCGTCGCTGGTGGTCGTCGGCCTTCCGCTGCGGGCCCAGGGCGGCGACTCACGCCAGACCCAGCGCGTGCGCGCCTTCGCGCAGGCGCTGCGGGCGGCCGGGTTGCGCGTCGAGCTCCTCGACGAGCGCTTCACCACCGCCCTGGCCCAGCGCCAGGTCGCCGCGTCGGGGCTGTCGCGGGGCCGGCGCCAGGAGAAGGGCCGGCTCGACGAGGGCGCGGCCGTGGCCATCCTCGAGACCTACTTGGAGCGGCGGGTGGCGGCTGCGCGCGAGGAAGGAACGGCACCGTGAGCGACGAGTCCGAACGCCCCGCGCCCGACGTCCCGGGGACCGACGACCCGACGCCTGCCCAGTCGGAGCCGGGCCCGCCGGCGATCGGCCGCCCGTCCGCGCCCGTCACCGTCGCGCCGCCACCTCCACCCCCGCCACCCCCGCCACCCCGGGCCCGCCGCGGCCCCCGGGCCGCGTTCAGCCTCGCCGCCCTCCTGGCCCTCGCGCTGCTGCTGGCCGCGGGCGCCTGGGCCGTGTGGGTCCTCGGGCCGGTCGACGCGGGCGACCCGAGCCCCGTGGCGTTCGAGGTCGCGTCCGGCGCCAGCGCCAGCCGCGTCGCCGCCGACCTGGAGGCCGCCGGCCTGCTGCGCGACCGGCGGGCGCTGCTGGCCGTCCTGCGCCTCCGCGGCGACCAGGGCCGAGTCGGCGAGGGGCTCTACGACCTGCGTCGCGACCTGACGGTGCCGCAGATCGCGGACGCGCTGGTGCGCGGCGGCCGCCCGCGCACCGCCCGCTTCGTGCTGCCCGAGGGCGTCCGCGCGAACGACGTCCTGCGTCGCCTCGAAGCCGCGGGCTGGGAGCGCGAGGCCGTCGACGGCGTCGCCCGGATCCTCGCCGACCCGCCGCCCGAGGCCCGCCCCGCCGGTCTCCCGGACGGCGCCGGGCTCGAGGGCTACCTCTTCCCCGCCACCTACGAGCTGCCGCTGCGCTTCGCCGCCGACGAGATCGTCTCCGCCATGCTCGCGCGCTTCGAGCGCGAGGTCAGCGGCGTCGTGCTCGCCGAGCTCGAGCGCCTCGAGCTCGACCTGCACGCCTGGGTGACGCTCGCCAGCATGGTGCAGGCCGAGGCGGGCCACGACGGCGAGATGGGCATCATCGCCGGCGTGTTCCTCAACCGCCTCGACCTGGGCATGCCGCTGCAGTCCGACCCCACCGTCGCCTATGGGCTCGGCAAGGACCTGCCCGAGCTCGACCGCCCCGCCGGCGACTTCGAGGCCGACCACCCGTGGAACACCTACACCCGGGCCGGCCTGCCGGCGGGACCGATCGGCAACCCGGGGGCGGCGGCCCTCGCCGCCGTCCTGACGCCGACCCGCACCGACGAGGCCGGCCGGCCGTGGCTCTACTTCCTCCACGGTTTCGACGGCGACGACCCGGTCTTCCGCCCCAACCTGGGTTTCGACGACCACCTGCGCGACGTCGGGCGCTACCTGCGCTGAGGGTCGGTCCGCTGTCCGACGGGTTGCGGTAGATTGCGGGCGGCACACCGCCGAATCCAACGGCCCGGCACCCAACGGGCACTTGGGAGCGATCCCGTGACCTTCCTCCTCGGCATGACGCGCGGTATCGACGCGGGCACCCGGGCGCTCGGGGTGGTCGCCTGGTGGGCGTCGCTCGCCATGGTGCTCATCGGCGCGGAGAACGTGATCGCCCGCTACGGGTACAACGTCATCCTCGACACCTTCGGCGAGGGCGTCGCCCGCGCCCTGTCCAACAACACCTACTTCGAGCTGCAGTCGCTGTTCTACAACGTCGTCTTCCTCATCGGCGCCGCCTACGTGCTGCAGGTCGACGGTCACGTGCGCGTCGACATCATCTTCTCGCAGCTGAGCGCGCGCAAGCGGGCGTGGATCGACATCATCGGCACCGTGCTCTTCCTGTGGCCGTTCGCCATCCTGACGATCCACTTCTCGCAGCGCTACATCGCGAGCTCGTGGGCCGCCCAGGAGTTCAGCCCCAACGCCGGCGGGTTGCCCCGCTACCCCATCAAGACGCTCATCGTGGTCGCGTTCGCCCTGCTGCTGATCCAGGGGCTGTCGCAGATCATCAAGCACGCCGCCTTCCTGCGCGGGCACCCGGCCTCCGGCAGCATCTACGCCCAAGAGGCGCCCGCGCCGCCGCGCAACGCGGTGGCGGCCGCCGGTGAGGCCGCCTGATGCTCGGCCTGGCGATGTTCGCGGCGGCCATCGGACTGCTGCTGATCGGCTTCCCGGTCGCCTTCTCGCTCGGCGGCACGGCGGTGATCTTCACCCTCATCGGCAGCGACATCACCAGCGTGTACTGGGGCTTCGATCTGCCGTGGGCCGCGGAGTTCCGGATGGCGCGGCTCAACATCCTGCCGCAGCGGATCTTCGGCACGATCATGGACAACTACACCCTGGTGGCCGTCCCGTTCTTCGTGTTCATGGGCGTGATGCTCGAGAAGTCGGGGCTCGCGGAGGAGCTGCTCGAGACGATGGGGATGCTCTTCGGGACGCTGCGCGGTGGCCTGGCGATCTCGGTGGTCGCCGTGGGCGCCCTGCTGGCGGCCTCGACCGGCGTCGTCGGCGCCTCGGTCGTCACGATGGGCGTGCTCGCGCTGCCGGTCATGCTGAAGTACGGCTACGCCAAGCCGCTCGCGACGGGGGTGATCGCCTCCTCGGGCACGCTGGGGCAGATCATCCCGCCGTCGATCGTGTTGGTGATCCTGGGGGACCAGATCGGCGTCCCCGTCGGCGACCTCTTCCTGGGGGCCGTGGTGCCGGGCGTCATGTTGGCCGGGCTGTTCATGGTGTGGGTCGTCACGGTCGCCTTCCTGCGCCCCACGGACGCGCCGGCGCTCCCGCCCGAGGCGCGCACCCTGCACGGGTGGCGGCTGGGCCTGGCGGTTCTGAAGAACCTGGTGCCGCCGCTGGTGCTCATCT
>JAABRV010000039.1 GCA_011390735.1 Trueperaceae bacterium
CGGGATCGGCCTCCAGCGCGAGTTCCGCGCCCTCGACGGCGGCGTCGGTCTCGCCGAGCAGCATCCCCGCGGCCGCCCGCAAGGCGCGGGCCTCGGGGTTCTCGGGCGCGAGCGCCAAGGCCGCGTCGCTCGCCGTCCGCGCGCGCTCCACGGCGCGCAGTTCGAGGAAGATGCGGGCCAGCTCGAGCCGCGTCTCGAGATCCTCCGGCCGGGCGTCGGCCACGATCTCGAGATGCCCGACGGCCCTGCCGAAGCGGCCCGCCTCGGCGTGCAGCCGGCCGAGCGCCTCGTGGGCGGGGACGAACTCGTCGTCGATCCGCAGCGCGTCGAGCGTGGCCACCCGCGACGGCGACTTCTGTGGCTGCAACTGGGCGAGGGCGTTCAGGCGCCGCGACACCGAGACGAAGCGGGCCCGATCGTCCGTTCCGAGCGACGCCAGGCCCTGCTCGATCGCACGCCTCAACTCCCACAGGTCCACCAGGCCGCCACGCACCGGCTGCTGTCGCTCCAGCGCGTCGACCTTGTACTCCAGGAGTTCGAGCGCGACGGGCTCCAGGCGGACCATGCCGCAGCGTATCCGCCCCACCCCAGCGGGTTGGTGAAGTCCATCGCAGGGGTCGTCGCACGACGTCGATGGGCACTGCGGGCCGTGGCTGCCTTGGCCCCCGGACCCGTCCCCCACACATGACCCTTGACGGTTCCGCCGGCCTCGGCCATGATGCCCTCGTGCGCGCAGTTCCCGCGCGCCCGGCTCGCACCGCGGCGACCGAGAGGCCGCCAGGCGATCAGGAAGGAAACCACGTGCCCCACATCATCGCGGAACCCTGCATCGGCGTGAAGGACCAAGCCTGCGTCGACGTGTGCCCCGTCGAGTGCATCTACGAGGCGGACGACCAGTTCTACATCCACCCCGAGGAGTGCATCGACTGCGGCGCCTGCATCCCCGCCTGCCCCGTGGACGCGATCTTCGTCGAGGAGGACGTGCCCGCCGAGTGGGCCTCGTTCATCAAGAAGAACTACGACCTGTCGGGCCTCTGAGCTAGCCCGGCGGATCGTCGACCCCCGGACCTCGCGGCGGCGCCCGCGGGCCCGTCGGCCCGCGAAGGCGGGTGCGCGGGCCCGCTGGCGCTAGATCGCGGGCGGGCTCGCGCCGCCCGCCGACCCCGGGCCCGGCGCGGCGAGCCGGCGCAGGACGCCACCGAGGACGGCCACCGAGCGATCGAACTCGGCGAACGCCAGGCGCTCGCCGGGCGTGTGGTCGAGCGCGGCGTCGCCGGGGCCGTACGCGACCGCGTCCGCGGCCCACACCGGCGCGACGACGTTCCAGTCCGACGAGCCGGTCTTGACCCGCGGCGCGGGCGTCCCGCCGGCCGCACGGATCGCCGATCGGAAGGCGCGCGCGAGCCGACCGTCCCGCCGCCCCCGCACCGCCGCCGCGCCATCGTCCGCGGTCCAGCTCGACCCCGACCCCAGATCGAGCGTCGCCAACGCCGCGCGCAGCGCGTCCGGTGGCCACGCGGGCGGCAGCCGCCAACCGAGCACGGCCTCCGCCCGCTCGATGAGGCCGTCGTGGCTCGAGGCGAGCGACGTCAGCGCCACCTGCAGCCGGTCGAACAGGCGCGCGTCCGCCGCGTCCGGCGTCGCCTCGGCCGCCCACGCCCGCAGCCGTGACCAGGCGGCGACCAGCGCCTCGCAGGCGGTCGTCTCGTCCCTCGCCGCATGCGCGGCGGAGCGCTCGGCCTGCAGGCGCAGGCGCAGATGCCCCTTGTAGCCCAGGGTGAGACCCGCCCAACCGCTCGGCTCGCCGACGATCAGCAGGTGCGGGCGCGGGTACGCCAGCACGGCGTGACGGGCACCACGGCTGCCCGGCGCCTCCTCGCCCACGGCTCCGATGAAGCGCAGCTCGAGCGCCGCCCGCACGTCGTCGTCCGCTCGCGCGATGGCCGCCGCCAGCGCCGCCGCCGGCCCCTTGGCGTCGACCGCGCCGCGGCCGTGGAGGACGCCGTCCTCGACGCGCACCGGCGGCTCGCCCGGGAAGGTGTCGAGGTGGCCCAGCAGCGTGAGCCGCAGCGGACCGCGGCCGGCGACCGCCACGGCGTTGCCCACCTCGTCGACGAAGGCCTCGTCGACGTGCGGCGACAGGGCGGCCACGAAAGCCTCGGCGACCGCGGCCTCCGACCCGCTGGGACTGGGCAGCCGCACCATCGCCTCCAGGAAGGCGCGTGCGCCGGCGTCCTCCAGCAGGTCCGCAACACCGCTGGCACCCGCCAGGGCACGGGTGCCAGCGGAACGCGTCACCGCAGCAGCACGCGGCCGAAGGCCGCGATCGCCTCGTCGACCTCGTCCTCCGCGATGACGAGCGGTGGCACGAAGCGGATGACGTTGGCGCCCGCGTTGATGAGCAGCAGGCCCTCGTCGCGCAGCGCCGCGATGACGGGCGCGGCCTTCTCCTTGAGCTCGACGCCGAGCATGAGGCCGAGGCCGCGCACCTCGCGCACGCGCGGGCTGCCGAGCGCCGCGATGCCCTCGCGGAAGCGCCGGCCCATGCGCTCCGCGTGGGCCATGAGGTCACGCGCCTCGATCTCCTCGAGCACCGCCAGGCCGGCCGCGGCCGCCAGCGGGTTGCCACCGAACGTGGTGCCGTGCCCGCCCGCGGGCATCGCGGCGGCGACGGCGTCCGTCATGACCAGCGCGCCGATCGGCACGCCGCCGGCGAGGCCCTTGGCCAACGTGACGAGGTCGGGCACGACGCCGGCGTGCTCGCTGGCGAGGAAGCGGCCCGTGCGGCCGACGCCGCACTGGATCTCGTCGAACGCCAGCAGCGCGCCGCGCTCGTCGGCGAGTTCCCGCGCCCGCCGCAGGTAGCCCGTGCTGGCGGGGTGCACGCCGCCCTCGCCCTGGACGGGCTCCAGCCAGATCATCGCGGTGTCGTCGCCGACGGCGGCCTCGAGCTCGCCCGGATCGTCGTAGCGGACGTAGTCGACCGGCACCGACAGCGGCTCGAACGGCTCGCGGTACTTGGCCTCCCAGGTCATCGCGAGCGCGCCGAGCGTGCGACCTGCGAAGCCGCGCTTGGCGGCGACGACCCGCCGCCGCCCGGTCGCCACCCGCGCCCACTTCAGCGCCGCCTCGTTGACCTCGGTGCCCGAGTTGGCCAGGAACACGCGCGACAGCGGCACGGGCAGGTGCGTGAAGAGCTTGTCCACGAACGCCGTCCGGACGTCGTTGCCGAGGTTCTGCGGGCAGACGATCAGCCGCCGGGCCTGCTCGGCGATCGCCTCGGCGAGGCGCGCGTTGCCGTGCCCGATGCTGGCCACCGCGATGCCCGCCATGCCGTCGAGGTAGCGGCGGCCGTCGGCGTCGAAGAGCCGCGCGCCCTCGCCGCGCACGAACACGACGTCGGGCGACCACAGGCCTGGGGCGTGCGCGGCGGCGCGGGCGAGCAGGTCGGCCGTGCGCGAGGACTCGGGGGCGGCGGATGGGGTGGCGGCGTCGTTCATGCGGGCTCCTCGGGGTGCGGGCGTCAGGCGACCACGGTACCGTGCCCGGCGAGCGCACGGCGCAGCGGCGTCGGGCCGCGACCGTCCGCCAGGACCGCGCGCGCGACCCCGCCGGCGACCGCGGCGGCGGCGCCCTCGAGCTTCTTCCTCATGCGACCCTGCGCCAGGACCAGGGCGGCCTCGACGTCGGCGGCGGCGACCCGCGGGACGAGGCTGGTCTCGTCCGGGAAGTCCCGCAGCAGGCCGGGGACGTTGGACAGCAGCACCAGCGCCTCGGCCGCCAGCGCGACGGCGATCGCCGAGGCCGCAAGGTCGCCGTCCACGTTGACCGCCGCGCCCTCGCGCGAGGCCGCCAGTGGCGCGATGACCGGCAGGAAGCCTGCTTCGAGCAGCAGGCGCAGCAGGGCCGCATCGACCCGTTCGACGCTGCCGGTGTGATCGTCGCGCAGGATGACCGTCTTGCCCCGCTCGACGCTGCGGACGCTGCGCTTGTGGCGCGCCTCGATCAGCCGCCCGTCCAGGCCCGAGAGCCCGAGCGCGGGCACGCCCCGCGACTGGAGGCGCTCGACCCACGCCTTGTTGACGCCACCGGCGACCGCCATCGTGAAGGCCTCCAGGGTCGCGCGGTCGGTGTACCGGCTGGTGTGCCCGCTGGGGCTGGTGACGAAGCGCGGCGGCACGCCGAGCGCCTCGCCCAGCCGCGTGGCGGCGGCCCCGCCGCCGTGGACGAGCACGAGCCGGACCCCCTCCGCCCAGTGGGCGGCGACGTCGTCGGCGATCGCCTCGTGGTCGAGGCCCTCGGCGCCCCCGAGCTTGACGACGATCACGCGGACGCCTCCGCCGCGGCCGCCCGCCAGGCATCGCGAGCGGCCCGGTCGAGCCCCGTCGGCAACTCGACCGCGGCGACCTCGAGGTAGCGCAGGAAGCGCGCCAGGCCGGCGACCGTGGCCCCGAGCGCGCGCGCGTCCGGCGGGGTCTCCTCCCACCACCAGCCGTCGACGCGGAGGCGCTGAGCCCCATCGGCGAGGCGCCGGCCGTCGAAGCGCGCCACGAACCGCTCGCCGACGATCAGCGGGACCGTGTAGTAGCCCCATCGCCGGCGCGGGGCGGGCTTGTAGACCTCCCACACGTAGTCGAAACCGAACAGGTCGGCGAGCGCGCGACGGTCCCACATCAGGTTGTCCAGCGGCCCCAGCACGCGCGCCGGGCCGGCGGCGGCCGCCGCGAGGCGCCCCGTGGGCGACAGCTCCGGCGGGGCCAGGTAGGCGTCGCCCTCGACGTCCCACGCCTGCAGCTCGCCCTCGGCGACGAGCGCGTCGATGGCGCCGGCGCGCGTGGTGGCGTCGACGGGCAGCGACCAGAGCGCGGCCGGGGCGCGCCGACGCAGCAGGCCGGCCGCCTGCACGCGCCGGACGATCAGCCGCCGCACGGCGCGCGCGTCGTCGAGCGCGGGCGCCGACCGCACCGCCGCCGGCAGGACGCGCTCGGGCAGATCGTAGACGTGGCGCCCGCGCTCGCGGTCGCGCGTGACCAGCCTGCCGGTGTCCCACAGGGCGCGCAGCAGGTGCTTGACGAGGCGGGGTCCGTACCAGGAACCGCGCAGCTCCGGCCGCGGGGCGTCGTCGAAGCCGAGCGCGGAGGCGGGACCGTCGTGTTCGATCCGCGCCAGCACGCCGTCGACCGCGTCCGGATGGCGCTCGAGCAGCGGCCGCCAGCGCGCGGCGTGGTGCCGGTGGTAGAGCGCGCGTGCGGGCCAGTCGACGGCCAGCGTGAGGCAGGCCTGCTTGTCCCAGGCGTCGAGCCAGGTGCGGTCGCGGTACGCCGGACCCTGCCAGTCGTCGATGCGGTAGCCATCCACCCGCGCCTGCAGCACCAGGTCGTGGTTGCGGCCCATCGGCGCGAGCGGGTCGACCTGGACGCTGCCGAGCCGCAGGGCGATCTCGCCGAGCGGCGCCCGCGTGAGCTGGTGGCGCAGCAGCGCCCGCCGGGCGTCGCGGCGCGAGACCCTCACGGGAACAGGCCCGGGAAGGCCAGGCCCTCGTCCTCGGCCCATCCGAGGGCGACGTTGAGCGACTGCAGCGCGTGGCCGGCCGTCCCCTTGACGAGGTTGTCGATCGCGCCCATCACCACCAGGCGGCCGCTCTCGGGGTCGAGCGCGAAGCCGAGGTCGCACCAGTTGCTGCCGTCCAGCACCCGTGGATCGGGCACCCGGTGGACGCCCCGCCGGGCGGAGACGATCCGCACGAAGCGCTCGTCACCGTAGGCGTCCTCGAGCGCGGCGCGCACGTCGCCCTCGCCGCTGCCGTCGTGGAGCCAGGCGTGCACGGTGACCAGCACGCCGCGGACGCGCTCGATCGCGGTGGCGGTCAGGTGCGCGTCGACGCCCGGGAACGCCTGCAGGACCTCCGCCGTGTGCCGGTGCCGCACCGGTTGGTAGGTCCGCACGACGCCGGCGCGGACCGGGTGGTGGCCCGCGGCGGTCGGCGCGTGCCCGGCGGCCGAGGAGCCGACCTTGGCCTCGACGAGCACCTCGCGCCGCGCCAGGAGCCCGCCACGGACGAGCGGCAGCAGCGCCAGCACGGTGGCGGTGGCGATGCAGCCGGCGCCGGCGAGACGCGTCGCGCCCGGCAGCCGGGGCCCGCCGGGCGTGGCGCGATCGAGCTCCGGGTTCGCGTAGACGAACGACGGCAGGAGCTCCGGGCGCCCGTGGGGCGCGGCGTACCAGCGCGCGTAGGCGTCCGGGTCGCGCAGCCGGAAGTCGGCGGACAGGTCGACCAGCACCCCGGCCATGGCCAGCAGGTCGTCGATCCGCCCCACCAGCTCGCCGTGCGGGAGGGCCGCCACGACGACGTCGGCGGGCCGCAGGTCGCCGAGCGGCTCGAAGCGCAGGCGGGTCACGCCGCGGAGGTTCGGGTGCACCAGGGCCACGGGATCGCCGGCGTGCCGCTCGCTGGTGACCTGCACGACCTCGAGACGCGGGTGCCCCAGCGCCAGGCGCAGGAACTCGCCGCCGGCGAAGCCGCTGCCGCCGACGATCGCGACGGTGCGCACGGCGTCGGTCACGCGCTCAGCCTACCGCGGGCACGCGGCTCGCCGGCGGCCGCCACGGGGCCCAAGCGTCGGCGTCGGGCGGTGGCACGGCGTCCGCGCCCGTCGGCACCCCACCGGCACCGGCGGCCGGCGCGCTCGCGAGCATCAGCGCGTGCCGCACCACCTCGCCCGGGATGTCGACGCCGGTCGTCTCGATGGAGTTGCGGAACTCCATCGTGTGGTTCACCTCGACGACCAACAGCCCCCGGTCGCTCTCGACGAGGTCGACGGCCAGCACGCCGCCGCCGACCGCACGCGCGGCGCGCAGCGCGAGCTCGGCCAGCCGGTCGTCCACGGGGCACGCGCGCGCGACGCCGCCGCGCGCCGTGTTGGTGATCCAGTGCTCGCTCTCGCGGTAGATCGCGGCGACCACCCGGTCGCCGACGACGAAGGCACGGATGTCGCGGCCGGGCTTCTCCACGTGCTCCTGCAGGTAGATGACGCGGTGGGCCGGGCCGCCGAGCACCTCCTTGTGCTCGAGCACCGCCGCGACCGCGTCGGCGTCGGAGAGCCGGCTGACCATGCGCCCCCAGGAACCGACGACGGGCTTGAGGACGACCGGGTAGCCGAGCTCCTCGCAGCGCTCCAGGGCCTCCTCGGCGCCGAAGGCGACCACCGTGCGCGGCGTCGGCACGCCGGCGGCCGCCAGGACCGCGCTGGTGGCGAGCTTGTCGCCGCAGGTCTCGATCACCTCCGCACGGTTGAGGACGACGCTGCCCGCGGCGGCGTACAGCCGCGCGAGCGCCAGCCCCCGCGCCTGAGACGTGCAGCGCTCGAGCACGACGTCGTAGCGCCGCTCGGGTGCCGCGCCGAGGTCGAAGGCGAGCTGGGGCGCGTAGAGGCGGTCGACGGCGACCCCGGCGGCCTCGAACGCGGCGAAGAGCAGCCGCTCCTCGGGCCGAAGGCGGTCGTACACGACGGCGACGCGCGGCTGCGTCGGGCTCATTCGCCCCAGTCCTCGTCCTCCATGGGTGCGGGCTCGAAGCGCAGCGGCGCCAGCGAGACCACCTCGAGTTCGACGCCGTCGTCGCTGACGAGCAACTCGCCGAGTTCGAGGGCGGTGGTGTCGACGTCGACGGCGCCGTGCGGGGTGCGGACGGTGGTGATGGGCATGGGGTCCTCCTGGGGCCGGTGGCGGTGCTTTCGATTCGTAAGCCGGCGCAAGATCGTCCGTGGTCGGCCAACCAGCGCGCTGCATCGTAGTCGCCCGCTCAGCCGCCTGTCAAACCGTACCGTGTGCCGTTCCAGACGGCCCTCTCGTCAAACACCAACGCCGCCGTCGAAGCGCTCGCAAGACGGGCGCAGCGGCGGCGTTAGCGGCGCGCCACCTGCCCACCACCTTCGATTCCTAAGCCCCGGGCGTCGCGCGGGATCACGGTACGCTGACCCGATGCAGGCGGAGCTCCTTCGCTGGTACGACCGATCGGCCCGTGCCCTCCCCTGGCGCCGAGCGCCGCGCGATCCCTACCTCACCTGGGTGGTGGAGACGATGTCGCAGCAGACCCGCATCGACACGGTCGTCGTGCGCCTGCCGGGCTTCCTGCAGCGGTTCCCCGACGTCGAACGGCTGGCGGCCGCCGAGGAGGGCGAGGTGCTCGCCGCCTGGTCCGGCCTCGGCTACTACCGCCGCGCGCGCGCCCTGCACGCCGCCGCCAGGGTCGTCGCGCACGACCTCGGGGGGCGCTGGCCGAGCGACGTCGCCGGTTGGCTGCGCCTGCCCGGCGTGGGACCGTACACCGCGGCCGCGGTCGCCGCTCAGGCGTTCGGCGTCGCCACCATCGCGGTCGACGGCAACGTGCGGCGCGTGGGCGCCCGCCTGCTGGGCCTGCCCGAGCCGACGGACGACGAGGTGCGTCGCGCGCTCGCGGAGCGGTTGCTCGGCCGCGGCGCGGGGTCTGCGGCGGCGGAGGCTACACGCGGGCTCGCGGGCGCCGCCGACGAGGGGGCGAGCGCGCGCGTCGCCGAGGCGCTCGTCGAGCTGGGCGCCACGGTGTGCACGCCGCGCCGCCCCCGCTGCGACGACTGCCCCTTGAGGCGCGGCTGCGCCGCGGCGGCGGCCGGCGACCCGACCCGCTTCCCGGCGCCGCGCCGCCGGGCCCGCGTCCAGCCGCTGGCGCTCCACGCCTGGTGGGTCACCCGTACCGACGCGGACGGGAACGAGCGCCTGGGCCTGGAGCGCCGCCCGACCGACGGCCTGTGGGGTGGGCTCCACGGGCCCCCGTGGCGCGGCGAGGCGCCCGGCGACGGCCGCCGCCTGGCGACCTTCCGCCACCTGCTGACGCACCGCCGCGTCGAGGCCGTCGTCTGGCGGACGCCGACCCCGCCGGCGGACGCCGAGGTGGCGTGGTACCGCCGCGACGAGGCCCTCGCGCTCGGGCTCGCCCAGATCGATCGCCGCGCCCTGGCCGCCCTCGACGAGGCGGAACGGTAGGCTGACGACGATGCAGTTGCGGGTACGCTTCGCCGAGACCGACCAGATGCGCATCGCGCACCACGCCGCGTACGTGGTGTGGCTCGAGGCCGCGCGCGTCGAGTGGCTGCGCGCGCGCGGCCTGCGCTACCGCGACCTCGAGGACGAGGGCGTGTCGCTGGCCGTGGCCGGACTCTCGGTGCAGTACCGCGCGGCCGCGCGCTTCGACGACGAGCTGACGATCGACGTCCGCCTCGTGGAGGCCCGCTCGCGGCGGCTGCGCTTCGGGTACCGCGTCGAGCGCGCAGAAGGGGGCGGCCACGTCACGCTGGCCCTGGCGGAGACGCTGCACGTGCCGACCGACGCCAGCGGCCGCGCCATCCGCCTCCCCGGCGGCTGGCTGGCGGCGCTGCAGGGGTGGCTGCAGCCGGATCGTTCCGCGACCCTCGGCTGAGCGGCCCCGCGAATCGCGCGCCCGCCGTCCCCCGCCGCAGGTCCCCGCGGCCGGGGCGCCCACCGCGCCCGTGCTACGCTCACCCAACGCCCGACGGGCCGCGCCCGTGCACCGAGGGACCCATGACGATGATCGCCGAACGGACCGTGACCTCCGCGCAGAGCAAGATCCTCTCCCAGGCCCTGACGTTCGACGACGTCCTGCTGGTCCCGCGGCGCTCGGCCGTGCTGCCCAAGGACGTCGTCCTCGACGCCCGCTTCAGCCGGCGGCTGGCGCTGCGCGTCCCCATCGTGTCGGCGGCGATGGACACGGTCACCGAGACGCAGATGGCGATCGCCATGGCGCGCCAGGGCGGCATCGGCGTGGTGCACAAGAAGATGAGCGTCGACGCCCAGGCCGACACCGTGCGCAAGGTCAAGCGCTCCGAGTCGGGGATGATCGTCGACCCCATCACGCTGCCCCCGACCGCGACCATCGGTGACGCCGAGCGACTGATGGGCGAGTACCGCATCTCGGGCGTGCCCATCGTCGATGGCGACCAGCACCTGCTCGGCATCCTGACGAACCGCGACCTGCGCTTCGAGGACGACATGAGCCGCAGCGTCAGCGAGCTCATGACCAAGGACGGGCTGATCACCGTCCCGACCGGGACCACGCTCGAGGAGGCCCGCGAGATCCTGCGCGGTCACAAGGTCGAGAAGCTGCTGGTGGTCGACGAGGCCTTCCGGCTCAGCGGCCTGATCACGATCAAGGACATCACCAAGAAGCTCGCCTACCCCAACGCGTCCAAGGACGAACTCGGCCGCCTGTGCGTGGCCGCCGCCGTGGGCGTCAGCCACGACCTGGCCGACCGGGCCCGCGCCTTGGTCGAGGCCGGGGTCGACGCCCTCGTGCTCGACAGCGCCCACGGCCACAGCGAGGGCATCCTCGACGCCCTCGCGTTCCTGAAGTCCAGCTTCGACGTCGACGTGGTGGCGGGCAACATCGCCACCGCCGACGCCGCCCGCGACCTCATCGCCCTCGGCGCGGACGCCGTCAAGGTGGGGATCGGCCCCGGATCGATCTGCACGACGCGGGTGGTGACCGGCGTCGGGATGCCCCAGCTCTCGGCGATCATGGCGGTCGCCGAGGTGACGGTCCCCGCGGGCATCCCGCTGATCGCGGACGGCGGCATCAAGCAGACCGGCGACATCGCCAAGGCGATCGCCGCCGGCGCCGACACGGTGATGATCGGTTCCATGCTGGCGGGCACCAGCGAGGCGCCCGGCGAGAACCTCCTGCGCGACGGCCGCCGCTACAAGGCCTACCGTGGGATGGGCAGCCTGGGCGCCATGTCGGGCGGCTCCGCCGACCGCTACTTCCAGGAGGACGCGAAGAAGCTCGTGCCCGAGGGCGTCGAGGGCATGGTCGCCTACAAGGGACCGGTCGAGGACGTGCTCTTCCAGATGGTCGGCGGCCTGCGCAGCTCGATGGGCTACTGCGGCACGGCGACGCTCGCCGAGCTGCAGCGAGACGCTCGCTTCGTGACGATCACGCAGGCGAGCCTGATCGAGGGACACCCGCACGACATCACCATCACGCAGGACGCGCCCAACTACTCCGTGCGGTAGACCCGCGTGCGCGTGGCCCGCCGCCTTGCCGCGACTTCAGAAGGTCAGCGCGTGGTCGCCCTCGGGCGGCAGCTCGAGGAAGCCGTCTCGAACGGCGTCGACGCCCAGCGTGAGGAAGAACGTGAAGGGGCTCAGGACGCGCTCCTGGAGGCCGCCGTTGGGTCGCAGGTGCGCCTCGAGCCGCCGGAACTGGCCGCGGAGCTCGTCATCGCGTCGCGCGAGCGCGTGCGACGCCTTCTCGCGCAACGTCACGACGGTGCGGTCGAGGTGCCGGCGCCCGTTGCGCACGCTGCGCTCGAGCGTCGGATCGATGCCACGCACCCGCTCGATCAGTTCGCCGGCCTCCCGCTCGACCAGCGCCAGCGCCGACCCGAAGGCGTCGGCGTGGCCGTGCAGCCGGAGCGCCAGGTCGCAGTGGGCGCGCCGTGGGTCGCGCTGGACGTCGCGCCAGTCGAGCCCGTGACGCTCCAGGATCCGCCGCACGGGCGGCTGCAGCACCGTGACCGACGCGCGCGGCCAGATCAGCGGCATCGCGACGCCGTGCTGCTCGTACACGCCCCGCAACTGCGCGAGGTAGCGCAGCTCGCCGGGACCCACCACGAAGACGGCGCTGGGGAGGACGGCGTCCTGCAGCACCGGCCGCAGCCCCGCGGCCGGGGTGACGACGGTCGGGTCGTGGTCGAGCCAGGCCCGCAGCTCCTGCAGCGGCACCCCGGCGTGGCCGACGCGCCAACCGTCGTCGTCGCGGCGCAGCAGCTCGCGTGCCTGCCCCCGCGGGCGCTCGACGAACAGGTTGGAGGCCCCGTCGCCGCGCCCGAGCTGCGCCGACCAGCCGCGGGCCTCGAGCCGCGCGCCGCCGTGACGGACGTGGTCGGCGGAGGCCTCGGGGTCGTCGAGTTCGCGGTCGAGCAGCGGCCGCCACAGGCGCGCGACCTCGGGGTCGAGGGGATCGAGGACGAGCATGCCCTGGTCGCCGAGCAGCGCCGTGACCAGGCGCGCGAACGCGTCGCTCCAGCGCGGCGCGCCCGTCGCGGCGTCCGCGAGCAGCGCCGCGACGTCGTCGAGGTGCGGCCCGCCGTGGCCGTCCGCCATGTCGATGGCCCGCAGGTGGCCGAGCGCCGCCTCGATCCAGGCGGGGTCGAGGGCCGCACGACCGACCGCGGGTCCCGAACGCAGCGGCAGGTGCAGGCGGTGGAGGCGCTCGTCGCGACCCAGCACCCAGGCGTGGTCCATCTCGGCGACGTCGTGGTCCTGCGTCGCCATCCAGAAGACGGACACCACCGGCCGGTCCGGCGCGTCGAGGCGCTGCGCGAGCCGCACCGCGGTCACCGCCTTGGACAGGGTGTAGGTCGGCCCGAGCAGCCAGCCGACCTGCTGGCCCGTCACGACGACGCGCGAATCGGGATGCGCCAGCTTCGCCAACGCCTCGCGCTGCGCGGGACGCGCGCCCCAGCGCTCCGCCCCGGCCCGCAGCGCCGCCACGAGCGCCGGCCGGTCGACCGGCCGCGGGGTCGCCAGCGCCCCCTCCAGGTCGTCGACCGACCGCCCGAAGTGGTCCGCCAGGTCGCCAGCCCGGTACGCCTCGAGGAAGGACCGCGTCGCCGGGGGCTGGGCAGAGGTGGGCACGCGCCAATCTACCGCCTCCGCGGCCGCCCCGGCCGTCGCCCGCTTTGCGTGCGCCGCCCGCCCGCGAGCTGGGGGCGGCGCGTCGGCGGCGGCGCATCGGCGCGCCGCCGCCGCCCGTGGTAGCCTCGCGCCGCCCATGCCACGTCCCGACCCGCCCGGCTCCGACCCGTCCGCCGCGGACGCGCGCGCCGCTGGCCCCTCCGCCGCGTCCACGCCCGGCGTCCCCCCAGCCGCCTGGGCGGCGCGCCTACCGGCGCCCCACGACGTCCTCGGGCACGCCGTTCACCCCGTCGACCTCGACGAGGCCGTCGACCTCGTCCTGCAGGCCTGCCGCGGCGCGACGCCGCGCCTCGTCGTCACCCTGAACCCCGAGATCGTCGTGCGAGCGAGGACGGAGCCGCGCCTGAGGGCCGCCCTCGAGCGCGCGGACCTGACCGTCGCCGACGGCGTCGGCCTGGTGTGGGCGGCGCGCCGCGCGGGTCTGCGGCTCCCGGGACGCGTGCCCGGCGTGGACCTGGCGACGGCCTGCCTGGCGCGCGGCGCCGGGGACCTGAGCGTCTACTTCCTCGGCGGCCGGCCCGGGGTCGCCGAGGCCGCCGCCGACGCCGCCCACCGGCGCTGGGGCACGCGGGTGGCCGGCGCCCGCCACGGGTACTTCGACCACGAGGGCGACGGCGCGGACGTCGCCGACGGCGTCCGCCGGTCCGGGGCGCAGCTGCTGCTCGCCGGGCTCGGCGAGCCCCAGGAGGTCTTCCTCGACACCCACCGGGATGCCTTCGGCGCCGGCGCGATGATCGGCGTCGGCGGCACGCTCGACGTGCTCGCCGGCGTGGCCCGACGGACGCCGGCATGGACGCGGCGGTGGGGCGTGGAGTGGGCGTGGCGGGTCGGCCTCGACCCGGCCCGCTGGCACCGCGTGCCGCGCCTGCTGCGCTTCGTGGGCGTCGCGTTGCGCCACCGGGCCTGAGGACCCCCCGCGGCCGCCGGGGTCAGGCGCCCGTGAAGGGCGCCGTCACGGACCGGAACAGCTCGCCCTGCTCGTCGAGCCCCTCCTTGCCGAGGTCGTCGCCCGGGTGGCCCGCCGGGTAGTGGCCGTCGAAGCACGCCAGGCAGGTCCGGCCCACCGCGATCGCGCGGGCCAGGCCGGCCTCGGAGATGAACGCCAGCGAGTCGGCGCCGATGCGCTCACGGATCTCGTCGACCGTCATCGTCGCCGCGGCCAGCTCCTGGCGCGCCGCCGTGTCGATGCCGTAGTAGCAGGGGAAGCGGATCGGTGGGCTGGAGACCCGGAAGTGCACCTCGGTGGCGCCCGCGTCGCGCAGCAGCTGCACGATGCGGCCCGAGGTCGTGCCACGCACGATGGAGTCGTCCACCAGGACCACCCGGCGGCCCACCACCGACTGCGTGGGGGCGAGCTTGAGGCGCACCTTCTGGTCGCGCAGCCGGGCGTTCGGCGCGATGAAGCTGCGGCCGGCGTACGGCGACTTGTGCAGGCCGAGGTCGAAGGGGATGCCGGAGGCCCGCGCGTAGCCCAGGGCGGCCGCCAGGCCGGACTCCGGCACGCCGACGACCAGGTCGGCCTCCGCCGGCGCCTCGGCGGCGAGGATCTCCCCCATCCGCACGCGCGACGCGTGGACGTCCGCGCCGTCGAGAACGCCGTCGCCGCGGGCGAAGTAGATCCACTCGAAGGCGCACGGTGTCGGCTCCGGCTGCAGCACCTGGCGCGCGTGGAGGCCGTCGTCGTCCACGACCACGAGCTCGCCCGGCCGCACGTCGCGCAGGAAGCGGGCGCCGACCACGGCCAGGGCCGCCGGCTCGCTGGCGATGACGTGGCCGCCGTCGAACTCCCCGATGACGAGCGGTCGCACGCCGTTCCGGTCGCGCAGGCCGATGAGGCGCCGGCGGTCCATCAGGACGACGGCGAAGCCACCCTCGAGCTCGCCCATGACGCGCGCGGTGGCGTCCTCGAGCGTCAGCTCGGCGTAGCGGGCCACGAGGTTGATCATGACCTCGGAGTCGTTGGTCGTCTGGAACACGGCGCCGGCGGTGAGCATCGCGTCGCGGATGGCGCGCGCGTTGGTGAAGTTGCCGTTGTGCGCCAGCGCCAGCAGGCCCTTGTTCGAGCGGACCGTCAGCGGCTGCGCGTTGAAGCGCAGCGACGAGCCGGTCGTGGAGTAACGGGTGTGCCCGATGCCCGTGCGGGCGCCCTCGAAACGCAGCTTGTCGAGCCGCTCCTCGGTGAACACCTCCGCCACCAGGCCCATGTCCTTCTCGATGCGCAGCTCCGCGGGGCTGGCGGCGCAGATGCCGCACGACTCCTGGCCGCGGTGCTGCAGCGCGAAGAGGCCCACCTGCACCAGGCCGGCGACGTCCCCCTCCGCCCCCGGCCGCAGGTGGACGCCGAAGACGCCGCACTCCTCGTGCGGGTGGTCGTCGTCCCAGGCGCGGTGCACGGGCTCGCCGGTCACGCCAGCGCCTCGGCGATCGTGCGTTCGAAGGCATCGCGCGCGTCCGCCAGGGCGACGTCCAGGCGCACGGCGCCGGCACGCAGCGCGATGCGCTCGCCGCCGGCACGGCCGACGCGACGGCATGGCACGCCGCTCGCCTCCGCGGCCGCGATCACCTCGGCGACGCGGGGCTCGGGCACCGCGACCAGCGCCAGATGCGCGGCCTCGCCGAACAGGTCCGCGACGTCGCTCGGCGCCCCGCCGCGGACCGCGGCGTCGCGTCCCGCCGGGATCTCCGCGTCGACGCCGAGGCCGCCGGCGATCGACATCTCGGCGAGGGCGACCGCGATGCCGCCGTCGCCGACGTCGTGCGCCGTGTCGACCCGGCCCGCCTGCACCAGGCCGGCGAGGGTCGTCACGAGGCGATCGGCGGCGGCGAGATCGAGCGCCGGCGGCGCGCCGGCCTCCAGCCCGTGGACGCGGGCGAGGTAGCTGCTGGCGCCCAGCGACGGAACGCCCTCGCCGAGCAGCAGGATGGCGTCGCCGTCGCGGGTGAGCGCCATCGTGGCGCGCCGCCGGACGTCGGGCAGCACGCCGACCATGCCGATCGTCGGGGTCGGCAGGACGGCGCGCACGCCATCCTTGGCGCGGTACTGGTTGTAGAGGCTGACGTTGCCGCCGGTGACGGGCGTGCGCAGCGCTAGGCAGGCCTCGCGGATGCCCTCGACCGCCTCGGCCATCTGGTAGTACACCTCGGGGACGGTCGGGTTGCCGAAGTTGAGGTTGTCGGTCACGCCCAGCGGCGTGGCGCCGACGGCGGCCAGGTTGCGGGCGGCCTCCACGACCGCCAGGGCGGCGCCATGGCGCGGGGCGAGACCGACGTAACGGGCGTTGCAGTCCACCGTGGCCGCGACCGCGCGGTCGCTGCCCTTGAGGCGCAGGACGGCCGCATCGGCCGCGCCCGGCAGCACGACCGTGTTGGTCATCACCTGGTGGTCGTAGCGCTGGTAGACCGCCCGCTTGCTGGCGATCGTCGGGTCGGCGAGCAGGTCCAGCAGGGCGGCACCGGCGTCGGCCGGCGACGGGAGGTCGTCGAGCGCACGCTCGCGCGCCGCCGCCACCGCGGGGTCCTCGCGCCCGTCGCGCACGTAGGTGGGGGCGTCGTTGAGCGGGCCCACCGGCATGTCGGCGACCAGCTCGTCGCCCTCGAAGAGGCGGAAGCGCCCGTGGTCACGCACCACGCCGATGGGCACCGCGTCGAGCTCCCAGCGGCGCAACAGGGCGATGAGCTCGTCCTCGCGGCCGGGCACGGCCGTGAGCACCATGCGTTCCTGCGACTCCGACAGCATGACCTCCAGCGGCGTCATGCCGCGCTCGCGGCGGGGCACGCGGCCGATGTCGAGGTCGACGCCGAGACGGGCGCGATGCGCCATCTCGCCCACGCTGGAGGTGAGGCCGGCGGCGCCCATGTCCTGCACGCCGGCGACCAGCCCCGCCTGGATCGCCTCCAGGCAGGCCTCCAGCAGCAGCTTCTCGAGGAAGGGATCGCCGACCTGCACGGCGGGACGATCGGCGTCGGAGGCCGCGCTGAGGTCGGCCGAGGCGAACACGGCGCCGCCCAGGCC
>JAABRV010000003.1 GCA_011390735.1 Trueperaceae bacterium
CCAATGAGCGCGGTCGGTCCCTTCTCCGGGCTCGAGGAGACCACGATGAACCACGTGGGGAAGATGATGTTCAAGTGGGCCTACTGGCACCTGCTGCTGCGGGGGCGCGACCTGCCGCTCCCGTCGGGAACGCCCCGCTCGGACGACGAGCGACGGCTCGAAGGGGCGGGGTCGTGAGCGCCTCGCCACAGCCCGGCGCGAGGCGCCGACCGGCGCGAACGCGCCGACCCCCTCGGCCGCCGACGTCGAGGCGCTGCAGGCGCAGCTGGCGCGCATGGCCGCGCAACTCGACGAGATCGCCGCCGAGAGCCGGCGCTCGCGCGAGCGCTGGGAGGCGATCGACGAGCTGGCGCGCGACCTGACGCCGATCGTGACCCAGGCCATGGAGCGCGCGAATGCCAAGCTCGGCGACCTCGAGGGCCGTGGCTACGGCGAGGTGCTGGGCGCCGGCGCCGGCGTGCTCGACCGCGTCATGCGCACCTTCGACCGCGACGGCGTGAAGAACATCGGGGACACGATCGTGCTGCTCTTGAAGACCCTGCAGAACCTGCGCTGAGGACGGCGCCGAGGGGAGGGGCCGCGACATGCTCGCCACCATCGCCGGCAAGCCGGTGCACGTCAACGACGAGGGCTTCCTCACCGAGTTCCACGAGTGGGACGAGGACGTGGCCGCCGCCCTGGCGGCCGACATCGGTATCGAACTCGACGAGGAGCGGCTCACCGTGCTGCGCTTCGTGCGCCGCGACTACCACGAGCGCGGCACCACCCCCACGCTGCGGCGCGTGAGCGCGACGGGCGGGTTCGATACCAAGCGCCTGTTCGTCCTCTTCCCGAAGAAGCCCGCCAAGAAGATGGCGTACGTCGCCGGCGTGCCCAAGCCCGTCGGCTGCGTGTGACGCCGCAGGAGGCCCGCATGACCAGCGATCGCCCCGTGCCGACCTTCGACGACGACGTGGACGGCGGCCGCAAGCTCTGCCTCATCTGCTCCAAGGGTTCGCTCGACATGGCGTACCCCGGCCTCATCCTGGCCAACGCCGCGCTCGGCGAGGGCATCGAGACGCACCTGTTCTTCACCTTCTGGGGTTACGAGATCATCCGCAAGAAGACGATGGCGAACCTGCAGTTCACCGCCGTCGGCAACCCCGCCAGCCACATGCCCGCCCTGGCGGCCGCGCTCCCCGGCATGCAGGCGCTGGCGACGCGCATGATGCGGCGCCAGATCGCCGACCTCGACGTGCCGACCGTCCCCGAGATGCTCGATCACATCGTCGCCGCCGGCGGGCACCTGTGGGCCTGCCGCATGTCGGCCGACATGCTGAAGCTGAAGCTCGAGGACCTCCACGACGGGGTCGAGGGCGTCATCGGCGCGACCGAGTTCATGGAGCTCTCGGCGGGCGCGCAGACGCTGTTCGTGTGAGCCGGCCCGTGCGCGTCGCCGTCGTCGGCGCGGGGCTCGGGGGCCTGACGGCCGCCCACGCCATCCGGCGCTTCGCCGGTGAGCGCGGTCGCGCCCTCGAGCTCGAGGTGTGGGACGCCAACGACCGACCCGGCGGGCAGCTGTTCAGCGTGCGCGAGGACGGCTTCGTCGTCGAGTGGGCCGCGAACGCCTTCCGCACCGGCGTCGGCCCCACCGCCGACCTGCTGGCCCGCCTCGGCCTGCAGGCCGAGCAGGTGCACGCCGACCCCGCTGCCAACCGCCGCTACGTCTTCCACGGCGGCCGGCTGCACCTGCTGCCGAGCGACCCCATCTCGCTCCTGAACTTCGCGCCCATGTCGCCCGAGGGCCGCCTGCGGGTGCTGGCCGAGCCCTTCCTGACGTACCGGGCCGGCGAAGAGGAGTCGGTGTTCGACTACGCGGCCCGCCACATGGGGCCCGAGGCCGCGGAGGTGCTGCTCGGCACGATGGTGCGCGGCATCTACGGCGGCGACGCCCGCAAGCTCTCCGTCGACGCCGCCTTCCCGATCATGCGCGAGATGGAGCGCGACCACGGCTCGCTGGTCGTCGCCGGCCTGGCCGGCATGCAGAAGCGCATGCGCGAGCGCAAGACCACCTGGAGCTTCCGCGGCGGCATGCGCACGCTGGTCGACCGCCTCGCCGAGGAGCTCGGCGGCGCGCTGCGACTGGACACCGCCGCGGCCGTCCTATCGGCGGAGGCGGCCGGCGGCTTCCGGCTGCGCGCCGCCGACGGCGACGAGCGCCCGTTCGACGCCGTGGTGCTGGCCCTGCATCCCGCGGCGGCCGCCGGCCTGGTGGCGCCCCTCGACACCGAGGCCGCGCGCGAGCTCGCCGGCATCCCCAACGCGCCGATCGGCATGGTGGCGATGGCCTTCGCGCGCGACGCGCTGCGCACACCACCCGACGGCTTCGGTTTCCTGGTCGCCCCCAGCGAGGACCTGCGCGTTCTGGGCATCCTGATCGAGTCCAACGTGTTCCCGGGCCGGGCACCCGACGGCACCGTGCTCGTGCGGGCGATCATGGGCGGCGTCGACGACCCGGGCTTCGACGACCGCAGCGACGCCGACATCGAGGCCATCGCGCTCGACGCCGTCGACCGCGCGTGGGGCCTCGCGAGCGCCCCGCTGCGCACGTGGGTGGGCCGTCAGGGGCGCGGCATCCCGCAGTACGTCATCGGGCACCACGCCCGCCTGGCGCGCATCGAGGGGCGCCTGGCCCGCTTCGGCGGCCTGCACCTCGCGGGCAACGCCTACCGGGGCATCGCCGTCGGCAAGCTGGTGGACGACGCCGAGGTCGTGGCGAGCGCCGTGTGGGAAGCGGCGCCGGCCGGCTGAGTCGTCGACGCCTCGGAGGGCCGACGGCATCCCGTGCAGGCGCTCCCGCCATCGCCGATAATGGCGTGAAGGCGAGGTGGTTTCATGGCACCCGATCCCGCGGACGGCGGGCCGGCGTTCGACGTCGTGACCGATGGCGGTCTCGACGCCTTTGGCGAACTGCTGAACGACGTCCCTTACGCACCCTTCACGCTCAACTTCGGGCCCGAGAGCTTCCTGGCGAACGAGCTGCCACGCGACGAGTTCTTCGTCCGCCTGCGGGCGGGCGACCCGCACCCCACCACCAGCCAGCCTTCCCCGGAGGAGTTCGCCGCGCTGGTTCGGGACGCGAAGCGGCCGCTGCTGGTGATCACGATCTCCAGCGGGCTCTCGGGCAGCATGAACGCCGCCGACCAAGCGCGAGCGCTCGTGCCGGACGCGCAGATCACCCTGCACGACTGCCGCACGCTGTCGGCCGCCCAAGCCTTCCAGGTGCACGCCGCGATGACCGCGCGCGACCACGGTCTCGACCTGGACACCGCGCTCGACTGGATGCGCCGCGTCCACGACGAGACCGAACTCTTCTTCACGATCGACACGCTGGAGTACCTGCGCCGCGGCGGCCGCATCGGCCGGGTGCAGGCCGCATTGGGCGGCTTGATGAACCTCAAGCCCATCGTCAACGTCGACAAGACCACCGGCACCTACGTCAACGCGGCCCGCGCGCGCTCGTGGACGAAGGCGATCGACGAGATCGCCGCGCAGGTCACGGCTCGCTACGAGTCGGGGACGCCGCTGCGGGTCGCGCTCGTGTACGGCGAGGCGGAAGAGGACGCCGAGCGGCTGCTCGAGGCGCTGCGGCGCGAGCACCCCGTGCCCTGGAGCGCCACCGCGCCCGTCGGCGCCGCGCTCGCGGTGCACACGGGGCCGAAGGCGGTCGGGCTGGCGGTGGCGCCGGCGGCGTGGCCGTGGGAGAGCGGCTGACGCCCGGGCAACGTCGCACGATCCGAACTTCACCCATCGCGCCTCAACGTAGGGCCCGCAGGTACGCCACCACCCCGCCAGCCGCACGCACCGCCTGCTCGTAGGGCGTCGCCGCGGGCACGGGATAGGCCCGCCCGTCGACGATGACGCGGCCGGCATCGAGGTCGACCTCGACCACGGCGTCCGGCCCCGCCGCCGCGTAGAAGTCGTCGTCGTCCAGTTCGACGAGCACGAGGCCCTCGTCACGCGCGCCGGCCGCGTAGAGCGGCGAGGCGCTGCGCGCGACGACGGCCGCGACGCCGGCGAGCCGCAGGGCCCGCACCGCCGAGGCGCGGTTGCTGCCGATGCCGAAGTCGTGGTCGGCGACGACCACGGCGCCGTGCAGGTCGCGCCCTGCTGCCTCCGGCGCGACGTGGGCCAGGAGCAGCCGGCGCAGCACGGCGGGGTCCGTGTCGCTGCTGGCGCCGATGCCGGGCACGAACGACGGCGTGAGGTCGTCGGTCGTGACGGTGCCCACGAGGCGCACGACGTTACCGCGGCGCGGCCACACGACGTGGGTGCGCGCGTCGCCCGCGCGAGGTGGTCCCGGCGGCGCTGTGCCCATCCCGAGCCAGCCGCTGCGGGCCGCCTCGCCGGCGGTCGCGCCCGCGGCGAGGTGCACCCGCGACGTCGCCGACCCCATGCGTCCCACGCCGTTGCGGTTCCCCGTGCTGACGGCGACCTCGCCGTCGGCGAGCCGGCCGACGCCGAAGCCGAAGCACGGGCCGCAACCCGGCGCAAGCAGCTGCACGCCGGCGGCCTCCAGGCGGGCCAGCACGCCGGCGCGGCGCAGGCGCGCCTCGATGGCGGCGCTGGCCGGCGCCACGATCGTCGGCACCGCCGCCCGCGGGCCGAGGGCGTCGGCGAAGGCCGCGATCTCCTCGAAGGTCCCGCCCGCGCAGCTGCCCACGAAGACGCGGTCGACGCGCGTGCGGGGGAGGCTCGCCACGCCGGCGATCTCGCCGCCTGCGGGCGCGACGGTCGGGCGCACCGCGGCCAGGTCGAGCACGAGGTCGTCCCCGGACCCGCGCGGCTCGTCGTCGGGGTCGCCGTCGGCCGGGAACGACGCCGTCACCGCGGCCACCTCGGGCGCGACGTTGGCCAGGACGGCGCGTTCCGCGATGCTCAGCGACGCGACGCCCGGACCCCCGAACTCGAGCGCGCGGCCGGTGGTGCGAGGAGCGTTCGCCGGCGCGGCGACCCGCCGTAGCTCGAGGGCGGCGTCGCGCGCCGTCACGCCTGGACCCAGGCGCCCCTCGAGGTGGACGCGCACGGTGTCCGGCACGCGCATGACGATCCTGCCCGTGTGCATCGCGGCCGCGAGGGTCGTGGGCTGGGCGGCGATGGCGATGGCGCCGGTGGCGCCGAGGGTCGGCGCGTGCGAGTCGTTGCCGAGCACGAGCATGCCCGGCCGAACCCGACCCAGTTCGAGCAGCACGTGGTGTTGGATGCCGAGGCCCGCGATCACCTCGACGTCGAATCGACGGGCGAAGGCGTCGCGCCGCGCGCGGAGTGCCTCGACCCGTTCCCGGTCGGCGCCCTGGTACGCGTCCGGCGGCCCGGTGTGGTCGTGCACCAGGACCACGGGCGCGGCCGCGCGCTCGGTCCCGAGGGCGGCCAGCGGCGCCGCGAGGGCGGGCGTCGTCCAGTCGTCGGTGACGATGAGGTCGACGGCGAGGTCGACCTCCGCACCGGCCGGGGCGCCGAACCAGTGCTCGATCCGACTCACGCCAGGGCGGGCGCCGGCGCGCAGTAGTGCACCTCGCGGAAGCGCCGGGCGATGGTCACGGCCCGCTCCCGGACGCGCTCGATCGGCTGGCTCGCCGTCAGCGCGGCATGGACCAGGGCCGCCACCTCGCGCATCTCCCCCTCGCGCATGCCGAGGCGCGTGACCTCGGGCGTGCCCAGCCGTAGGCCCTTCCCGCGCAGCGAGGGGATGAGGTTGACGTTGGCGATGAGGTGGGCCTCGTGCAGCCGGTCGACGGCGGCGTCCGGCGTGGCGTGGGGCGCCACGTCGAGCCACACCTGGTGCGAGGCCGTCACGCGCGCGCCGCCCTGCACGCGCAGGCCGAGGCGGCCCAGCTCGCTGCCGAGGGCGTGGGCGTTGGCCAGGGTCTGGCGCGCGTAGTCGCGCCCGTACGCCTGCGCCTCCGCCAGGGTGATCGCGAGCGCGGCCACGTGGTGGAGGTGGAAGTTCGACACGTGCCCGGGGAAGATCGTCGCCTCGACGCGCGCCGCCACGTCCTCGCGGTTCGTCATGATCACCCCCTTCTGGGGGCCCGGCAGCGACTTGTGGGTGCTGCCCGAGAGGACGTCGGCGCCCTCGCGCAGCGGGTCCTGGAAGGCGCCCCCGGCGATGAGTCCCAGCACCTGCGAGGCGTCGTAGACGATGATCGCGTCCGGGCCCGCCAGCTCGCGCAGGGCGGCGACCGGGTGCGGGAAGAGCACCATCGAGGCGTCGAGGTAGATGACGTCGGGCGGCTCGGCCGCGAAGGCGCGGGCGCAGCCCTCCAGGTCGATCGTGGCGTTCGCGGCGTCGTACGGGAGGCGCCGGCGGCGGTCGGTCAGGCGTCCGGCGACGCTGTGGGCGGCGAAGTGGCCGCCGTCGTGCATGTCGAGGTGGTAGAAGACGCCGCCGCGCTCGAGGAGCGCGTGGATGACGATGTTCGTGCAGTTCTCGCCCGACAGCGGCCGGACGTTGACGTGGCGTGCGCCGAACAGCTCCGAGGCGATCTCCTGGGCGGCCGCCTCGACCTCGGAGAGGTGCTTGCCGCCCACGTAGCGCCACTGCGGGTTCTGGAAGAGGTAGCGGTGCGAGAGGTCGCTGCCGAGGACGCTGCGCGCCAGCGGGCTCAGCAGGTTCTCCGTCGGCACCAGGCCGACGCACGTCTCGCGGTAGGCGGCGTGCCGCGCGACCGCGTCGAGGACGCGGGCGGTGCCGGCGGTGCGGGCGCGATCGGACGGCGTGGCGGCGAGGATGTTCGGAAGTGGACTTTCGAAACGTAAGTTGCGAGGCATACTTGAGGTCATCGGACGAACGTATCATAAGTCTACGCTGCTGTCACCCGCCGGCACGCGCCGCGCGATCCGGCAACGCGCCGACGCCGGCGACCCTGCGCGTCGAACGACGGCGCCCTGCTTCGGGTGCCCGCCTGCCGGCGCACGGAAGTGGCCGATGCCACACGACCGCGAACCGTCAGCCTCACGTCAGGTAGGCCGACTACCGTCTCCCTGGACACCGACGTGTCCGCCTCGGTGGCGACGAAACCCGGCCCGTACGTGGGCGCCTGGACCGGGTCGAGCCAGTGGCGCAACCGCCCGAGGCAACCTCACCGCATCGCGCGCCCGCAAAGCACCGCCGCCTGGGAGGCACACACATGAAGCGAATCCTACTCAGCACCCTGTTCTTGGCCGCGTTCGGCCTGGCCCTGGCGGGGCCGCCTGTGGACTACCAGTTGTACTGCGAAGTCACCGACTCGGAGACTTCGATGACGACGTTCGAGCCCGTCGGCGTGGCGAGCGAGGTCGAGGGCGAGCGGCACGTGATGCTGGCCGACGGCGCGCTCGCGGGGTGCGACGACGTCGAAGGCTTCGTCACCGTCGACGGGTACCCGCAGGGCATCGATCCGACTGCTGAGGGTGCAGTAGCCAGCTTCTTCCTGACGTTCGACGACACCTTTACCTTCGTCGCAGACGAGGAACCCCTGTTCGAGACGACCCTCGACGAAGTGCCGCAGGTCGCCGTCGACGGCAAGCTGGGCGCCATGCAGAACCGCGCCGAGGCCTTCCAGCGGGCCGAAGCGGCCCGCACGCGCGCCGAGGAGCGTGCCGGCGGCCCGCCCATGGACGTCCCGGGCGAGGGTGATGACGGAGAGACGGAAGACGACGTGGAGATCGAGGACGAGGAGGACGGCCCCCCCATGGAGCTGCCCGAACCTGCCAAGCGCGGCCGTCCCTGACGTTCGTATCACCGTGAACTTCCGCGACCGCGGGCCCCGACGAACGGGGCCCGCGGTCGCCTTCGTCGTGGACGTCAGGTCGAGATCTCGTGGTGCCGGGCCCGGGCGCACGCCATCTGCGGGGCGCAGGGGGCGATGCCGAGCCGCCGCGCATGCTGCAATGGCCCATGCCCGAGACCGAGCCCCTGGTCGGCTACCCCGACCTCGACGACGCCGAGCGCGTGCGCCGCGCCGAGGCCTTCGAGGCCACGATGCGGACGCGCCGCACGGTGCGCCAGTTCGCCGACACGCCCGTCCCCCGGGCGGTGATCGAGAGCGCCATCCGCACCGCCGGGCGGGCGCCATGCGGCGCCAACCAGCAGCCTTGGACCTTCGTCGCGGTGTCGGACCCCGGCGTCAAGCGCCGCATCCGCGAGGCCGCCGAGGCGGAGGAGCGCGCGTTCTATGGAGGCCGCGCGCCGCGCGACTGGCTCGACGCCCTGCAGCCGTTCGGCACCGACGCGGACAAGCCCTTCCTGGAGACCGCCCCGTGGCTCATCGCCGTGTTCGGCCAGGCCCACGGCGTGCGCGCCGACGGCGGTCACGTGAAGCACTACTACGTCAAGGAGTCGGTCGGCCTCGCCACGGGCTTCCTGCTGGCCGCGCTGCACCACGCCGGCCTCGCGACGCTCACGCACACGCCGAGCCCGATGGGCTTCCTGCGCGAGGTCCTGGGGCGGCCGGCCCACGAGCAGGCGTTCGTGCTGATCGTCACCGGCGTGCCGGCCGCTGGCGCGACGGTGCCCCGGATCGACAAGAAGCCGCTCACGGAGATCGCGCGCTTCGTGACCGAGGGCGAGTACGCGGCCGACGGCGTGGGCGGCGCGACCGCGGACGCCGGCCCGGCGGCCGGCCGCTCGGGGTGCCCATGACCGTCCGCGTCGGCATCATCGGCAGCGGCTTCGCCCGCGCCGCCTACCTGCCCGCCCTGCGCCACGTGCCCGAGGCGCGGGTGGTGGCCATCGCCAGCGCCCGGCTCGAGCGCGCCCGCGCCGCGGCCGAGGCGTTCGGCGTGCCGCACGCCACCGACGACTGGCGAGCCCTGCTGCGCGACCACGAGCTCGACCTGGTGTGCATCGCGACGCCCACCGACCTGCACGCGCCGATGACCCTCGCCGCCCTCGACGCCGGTGCCCACGTCCTGTGCGAGAAGCCGACCGCGTTGGACGCGGCCGAGGCGCGGAGCATGCGCGATCGCGCGGCCGAGCTCGGGCGCATCGGACTCATCGGCCACGAGCTGCGCTTCGACCCCAACCGCCGTCGCGTGGCCGAGTGGATCGCCGCCGGCGCCATCGGCGAGGTGCTGCACGCCCACGTCACCCACGCCACCCCCGGCTGGGCGGCGCGGGACGGGCGACGCGCCGGCGACTGGAAGGCGGTCACCGAGCGCGGCGGCGGGCTGCTGGGCGCGCACGGGTCGCACCAGGTCGATCTGCTGCGCTGGTGGTTCGGCCCCGTGTCGGCGACCTTCGCCCGGCTCGAGACGCTGACGCCCGACCGCGTCGACCCGGACACCGGCGCCGCCTGGACCACCACCGCCGACGACTTCGTGCACCTGCTGACCGAGCACGAGCGCTGCCGCCACGCCGACGTGCGGCTCTCCGCCGTCGCCCCCGTCGCGCACGAGAACGCCACGGTCGTGCACGGCCGCCAGGGCACGCTGTGTCTGCGCCACGACGACGAGACCCTGCACGTCGCGCGCCCGGGCGGGGCGTTCGAGGACGTGACCGTGCGCGACCCGAACGCCGACCTGCCGGGGATCGGCCCCGGCGTCTGGCACGTCGCCACCGTCGGCCTGCTGCGCGAGCTGTGCGCCGCCATCCACGAGGGGCGCCCACCCGCCGCCGGCGCCACCCTCGACGACGGCTGGCGCAACCAGCGGATCCTCGACGCGGCCCGGCTCGCGCACGCGGAACGCCGCTGGGTGTGCGTCGAGACCTGACGGCCGGCGCTGGGTGGACGGAAGCAACTGGACGCGTCCCGCCGCCCCGTCTACCGTCGGGACGGCCGCCAGCCACCGAGACGCGCGCTGGAGACCGGAGGAGGACCCCATGCGGCGTCCCACGATGCTCCTGATCCTGTTGCTCCTGACGCTCGTCGCGCCGGCCGCCCAGGCCGCCCCCGACCCCGCAGCCGGCCCCGACCTGGACGCCATCGACGCGTTCGTCGAGGACCGCATGCGGCGGCACGGCATCCCGGGCATCGCCATCGCGGTCGTGAAGGGCGACGAGGTGATCCACGCCCGCGGCTTCGGCACGGACGGCCGCGGCCGACCGATGACGGCCGACACGCCCCTGTTCATCGGCTCGGTGTCGAAGTCGTTCACGGGCCTGGCGGTCATGCAGCTGGTGGCGCAGGGGCGGATCGACCGGGACGCCCCGGTCCGCAGCTACCTCCCCTGGTTCGAGGTCGCCGACCCGGACGCCTCGGCGCGCATCACCGTCCGGCACCTCCTGAGCCACGCGAGCGGCCTCTCCGACCTGCGTTACCTCGAGTCCTCGAGGCTGCCGGACGACGCCACCATCGAGGAGGCCGTGCGCGACCTGCGCCGGGCAGAGCCCATCGCCCCGCCCGGTAGCGAGTTCCACTACTTCAACCCCAACTACACGGTGCTCGGGCACCTCGTCGAGGTCGTGTCGGGCCAGCCATACGCCGACTACCTGCGCGAGCACGTGTTCGAGCCGCTCGACATGCGGCGCACGTTCACCGATCCGGAGGCGGCCCGCGCCGCGGGACTCGCGCGCGGGCACCTGCAGGCCTTCGGCGTGCCGGTGCCGCGCGAGCAGCCCTTCCGCCAGCACGGCCTGCCGGCGGGTTACCTGATGTCGACGGCGAACGACATGGCCCACTACCTCATCGCCATGAACGGCGACGGGGCCTACGGCGACCGGCAGGTCCTCTCGCGCTTCGGGATGATCGAGCTGCACGCCCCCAGCGGACCTGGCCGCTTCTACGCCAACGGGTGGATCGTCGGCGCCCACCGCGGCCACCGCCTGGTCCAGCACGGCGGAACGAACGAGGCCTTCAAGACGGAGGCCATGCTCCTGCCGGACGACGACCTGGCCCTGGTGCTGCTCGCCAACCAGTCGACGCTGCCCATGGCGCTGTTCGCCTACGCCGACCTCTCCACGGGCCTGCTCGACCTGCTCATCGGTGCGGCGCCCGCGCCCCCACCCTTCACCATGCGCGGCTTGGGCGCCGTGCTGGGGGCCGTGTTCCTCATCCAGCTGGCGCTCATCGCACGCAGCGCGGCGCGGCTCCCGCGCTGGCGCGAGCGCGCGCGGACCTGGTCACGGGCGCGCGCCACGCTGGCGGTCGTGCCGCACTTCGTCGTCGTGCCGGCGATCGCCTTCGGCGTCTTGGCCGCCCTGGAGACCTGGATGGGTCGCGGCATCTCGCTGTGGCAGGCCTTCGACGGCGTGCCGGACCTGACGCTGATGCTGGCCGTCGGCTTCGCAGCGGACCTGGCGCTGGGCAGCTGGAAGGCGACCGCGCTGGCGCGGGATCGCGGGCTGGCGCGCGTGGGTTGACCGGCCGGGCGCGCTAGGCTCGGTCTCGATGCCCCCGTCCGCCCCAGATGCGCCCGCGGACCCCCCACCCGCGGCGTCCCGACCTCTCCGCCGCATCGCGCTCGCCGCCGCAGTGGCCTGGCTCCTGCTGGCGACGGCATCCCTCGCCGTCGGCGACACGGCCGGCCCGGTCGCCGCCGGGGCCGTCCTCGGCACGGTGGTCGCCGCGGTGGCGCTGTCGCGTGGTCGTGCGTTCCGCCTCGCGAGCGCGGCGGCGACCGCGGCGTACCTCGCGGGCCTCACGATCGTGACGCTGGTCGCGGGCACGACGCCCGGCGGCGGGGACGCCATGCGCGTCGCGGTCTTCACCGGCAACCCCAACGTGCTCGGCGCGGCCCTGGTGACGGTGATGGCGTCCTGGGCGGCGATGTCGCCGGGGCGTCGCTGGGTGTGGTGGGCCTGGCCGCTCGTCGGGCTGGCCGTCCTCAACACCGGCTCGCGCACGTCGGGCGGGGCGCTGCTCGCCGCCGGCACCGCCTGGCTGGTGCTGCTGGCGCTGCGGCTGCCGCGCAGGCGGCTGTTGGCCCCGCTCGCGGCCTTGCTGGTGGTGGCCGCGGCCGCCTTCGCCTGGCAGCGCGGGGTGGTGGAGCTCACGCCCAACCTGCTCGCGGCGCCGAGCGACCTGACCCACCCGGCGTGGACCCCGCTAGGCGAACGCGTCGAGGTCGTCGCCGACGCCGTCCCCGGCCCGTTCGAGGGAACGCGGGCGCAGCGTCTGACGGGTCGCGCCACGCCCACGGGCCGGAACGTCATCATGCAGAGCATCGGTCGCTCCGAGGACGGGGTCCCGTACGTCGCCTCCGTGTACCTGCGCGCCGACGAGCCGCAGCGGGTGCGGCTCAGCTCCCATCTCGCGGACGTCACCTGCGAGGTGGAGGCGACCTGGCGCCGCTGCGTCACCCCCGTCGGCTACGGCAACGACGTCAGCCAGCGCCAGCTGCACCTGCGGCCGGCCGAGCGCGGCGGAAGCTTCGACGTGTACGTCTTCGGCGCCCAATACGAGCGCGGCGAGGCGGTGACCCCGTTCCTCGACCTGCGCCCCTCATGGGTGCCGCAGTCGATGGTGAACCGCTACGACCTGCGGCGCATCACGTTCCTGCCCGAGGATCGCGTGGAGATCTGGCGGGCCGGGCTGGCCATCGCCCGCGGATCGCCCTGGTACGGGGTCGGGCTCGACGCTTCCGCCGACGCCTTCCGCGACCGCACCCGGGAGGTGCTCCGGGGCGACGGCGTGACCTACGCGCACAACCTTCTCGTTCAGTTGCTGGCCGTCCACGGCGTGGTCGGGCTCGCCGGTGCGCTGCTCTTCGTGGGCGCCCTGCTGAGCACGCTTTCCCGCGCCGGTTGGGTGCGCCTCGCGCCGCTGCTGCTGGCCGCGGCGCTGCTCAACACCTGGGACCTCACGCTGTTCGAACCCGAGGTCCTGGTACCGGCGGTGCTGGCGGTGGCGTACTGGAGCGGGCGCTCAGGGACGCCCGTCGGGACCCCTCGGCCCGGGTGAGTCCGGGGCGCCGGGCTCGTCGGGGGCGCCGGGATCCTCCGGGCCGGCAGGATCGTCAGGTCCGCCGGGATCTTCCCGGCCACCGGGCGCATCGCCCGGCCCGGGCGCATCCGGGGGTCGTTGCGGGCCGGCGGGGCCCTGCCCTGGGGCATCGCCCACCGTGGGACCGCCGTCGGTTCCCCGCCGCTCGGCCTCGTGGTACGCGACGCCGCCCACCTCGACCGTGAACGCCTCGACGCGGTCCGTGAGCAACTCGAGCAGGTCGAAGCCGTCGACGAGGACGCCCTCGCCGACCACGACCTCGAGCGCGTCGGTCCGGCCGTCGGGGCGCAGCAGCGTCAGGCGCGCGGCCCCGACGAAGTCCTCGAGGAGGCGCAGTTCGAACGACGCGCCGGCCACGACCCGCCCGACGCCGACGATGACGCCGCGAGCGTCCGTGACGAGGACGTCGGCGTCCCCGGCGGTCAAGGCGGCTACGACCGCCTCGGGTGCCTCGGCGGCGGCCGCCCCCGCCAGGGCGATCGCCGTGAGCCACGCGAGGAAAACCACGAGAACGCGACGTCGTCGCATGCCGACTCCCTGGGGGCCGCCGCTGCGGGCCGGCCCCGATGCGCAAAGCCTAAACGCCGAGCCTGACGGCTGTCTGACGGCCGCCGGGCGTCGGGGGTTCGCTCGGCGAAGCATCATGCGCCCGCCTCGGCGTCCGGCGCCTCGACCCGCGACGCCAGGCTCGGCAGCCGCACCTCGAAGCGCGCGCCGCCAGCGACGCCGGATTTGGCCGTGATGCGCCCGCCGTGCTGCTCCACCAGGTCCTTGCTGATCGTTAGCCCAACGCCGCTGCCGCTGCCGCGCCGGAATCCGCGTTCGAACACGCGCACCAGCGCCTCGGCGTCGAGCCCGGGACCGTCGTCCTCGACCCGCAGCAGGTGCTCGTCCGTGCCGGTCTCCAGCGTCACGCGCACGCCCTCCGACCGGCCGGCGGCCTGCACCCCGTTGCGCACGAGGTTCCGGACGACCTGCATGAGGCGGTCGGCGTCGCCGATCACCGGAGCCGAGTCGGGTGCGCCGCACCGCACCCCCGGGAACTCGCCGGCGACGCGCTCGAGGAGGTCGCGCAGGTCGACGAGGGCGAGGTCGAGCGGGCGCTCGAGTTCACCGCGGGCGAGCACCAGCAGGTCCTGCGAAGTGTGCAGCAGCTCCTGGGCCGCCTCGGAGGCGGACCGCAACTCGGCGTCCGCCGGGCGCTCCCGCCGCAGCGCGCCCAGGTGGTAGTTCACCAGGGTCAGCGGCGCGGCGAGTTCGTGGGCGATCTCGAGCAGGAAGGCGCGCTCGCGCCGCGAGCGCTCGCGGATCGCGGTCAGCGTGGCGTTGAGCGCGTCGGTGAGCGCTCGGACCTCGTGGCTGTGGCCGGCGTAGGGGATCGTCTCCGGGGCCTCCGGGTCGACGGCCCGGGCGCGCTCGGCAACGAGCTCGAGCGGACGCAGGGAGCGCCGGGCGACCACCAGGGCCACCAGCGTCGACGACAGGAACGCCAGCGCACCGCCCCACCCCAGGCTGCGCGCGAGATCGCCACGCGTGCGCATCGCCGCCTCGATGTCGTGCGCCACGCGGATCGTGCCGCCCGCATCGCGCCAGGGCGCGCTCGCGACCAGGTGTCGGCGTCCGTCCAGGCTCAGCCACGCCGGCTCGGGCGCGAGCGGCAGCGGCTCGTCGCGCCCCCAGGCCAGCACCACGCGCCCGTCGGCCCCGACGACCTGCACCGCGAAGCCTGGGGTCGCCGGGTCGACGAACGCCGCGCCGAGGACGGGCGCGTCCAGCAGCGCGGCGACCCGGGCGACGTCCTCGGTCAGCAAGCGGCGCAACTCCACGGACTGCTGGCGCACGAACCAGCCGTACGCGAGCCCGGTCGAGCTGGCGACCACGAGCAGCGCCAGCAGCGCCACCCCGAGCCCGACCTGGCTTCGGAGGCTCACGTGTCGTCGGGGCGGACCAGGTAGCCGAGACCGCGGATCGTCTCGACCACGGTGCCCGCACCCGCGGCGTCCAGCTTCTTGCGCACCCGCGACACGACCGCCTCGACGGCGTTCGGACCCACGTCGGCGGTGCCGTAGAGGCGGTCGACGAGGGTGTCCTTCGAGTACACGCGGCCCTGGTTCTCCAGCATGAGCTCGAGCAAGTGGAACTCCTGCGCCGACAGGTCGATGCGAACCCCCTGGTAGGCGCACCAGCGCTCCTCGGTCGCCAGCGTCAACCCGCGGCGCTCGACGAGGCCGGTGTGCGCTCGCGCGCGCGAGCGCATGCGGGCGTAGACGCGCGCCAGCAGCTCCTCCATCTGGAACGGCTTGCTCAGGTAGTCCGCGGCACCGGCGTACAGGCCGCGCACGCGGCTCGCGAGGTCGCCGCGCGCGGTCAGCATGACGACGTCGGCGTCGTTGCCCTCGAGCTGCTCCGCGACCTCGATGCCGTCCATGTCGGGGAGGTTGAGGTCGAGCAGCACGAGCGCGAAGGCCTCGGTCTCGGCGCGGACCAACGCCTCGCGGCCCGTGCCCACCACCACGGTGTCGTAGCCGCGCCCCAACTCACGCGCCAGCACCTCGGCCAGCCGTGCGTCGTCCTCGACGATCAGCACGCGCTCTCGACGCATCGCCTTCACCTCGTGCCGCCGGGCCACCTCCGGGCCGCGGCGGTCCACCGCGATTCTCGGGCCGCGCGTCACCCCGCCGCCACCGATTGCGTCACTCGTGGGAGCCGTCAGGCACGCGTCAGGAACGCGGCCTAGCATTCGCTTGGGCGTCGCTCGTTCGGCTCGGGACCCCCAGCGGACCGGGCGGACGGCGAGACCAGGGCCGCGATGCGCGCCATCGACGGTCCCCACGCCGAGGAGGCGATCCCATGCGGAAGATCCTGGCAACCATGTTCGTCCTCGCGCTCGTCGCGGCGGCGTTCGCCGGACCGCCGATCGACTACGAGTTGAACTGCGAGACGCCGGGTGACCCTGACCCCGTCCAGCAGTTGGTCGGCGTCCTCTCCGTAACCGAGGGCGGGTTGCACGTGGCGCTGATCGAGGGGGCCGAGAGCTTCGGGTGCGTCCTAGACGAGGGCTCGGTCACGCTCATCCTCGAGGGCGAGCCCACGCTCACGGTCGCCATCACCTGGGTCGACGGACAGCCGGTCGTCGAGGTCAAGCAGGGTGATGAACCTCTCCGCATCGACCTCGTCGTGGTCCCTCAGGTCGCCATCGACGGCATGCTGACCGCGCAGCGCCTGCGGGCCGCGGCGATGGAGATGCGCCGGGAGGCCGCCGAGCGCGGCGAGACCGACCGCGACCGCACCTCGTGGGACGACGAGGGCGCGCCGGGCTCTGGCGAGCCCGGGGACCCGCCCGTCGACGTGCCGCCCGGCGACGGCCCCGGGGGTCCGCCGGACGAGACGCCGCGCGGCGACGGGACCGGCGAGGGGTCTGGCCGGCGTCCCTGAGCGCCGGCGAAACCGAACGACACCTGATCCCGGGGGGCGCGTTCCGCGCCCCCCGGATCGTCATGAGGCCACGGCGAGGGTGGTTGCACCGTGACGGCTTAGTGGTTGCAGCGTGACGGTTTCCGAGGAAGCAAGGCGCGACCCGCGCTAGGGTCTCGACCAGGAGGCGTCGCATGAACGACACGGTCCTGGTCACGGGCCTCAGCGGGTACGTCGGACAGCACTGTGCCGCCGAACTCCTGCGGCAGGGGTTCCGCGTGCGCGGGTCGCTGCGGAACGGGCGTGCGGCGGAGGCGGTCCGCCATGGGATCGCCCGCGAAGCCGATACCGACCAGCTCGAGTTCGTCGAGCTGGACCTCCTCGCCGACCCCGGCTGGGACGCCGCGATGGCGGGCTGCCGATACGCGCTGCACGTGGCCTCGCCGTACGTATTGGCCGAACCCCGTCAGGCGTCGATGGTCATCGGGCCCGCGGTCCAGGGGACGCGCCGGGCGCTCGCGGCGGCGCGGAAGGCCGGCGTCGAACGCGTGGTCGTCACATCGTCGGTGGTCGCGATGAACGGGCACATGACCAGCGGGACGTTCGGGGCCGACAACGCCGCGACCGTCCGCGACCTCGAGTGGACCCCGATCCCGTTCGAGCAGACCATCCTGGACACGGCCGCGTCGCTGCAGGCGGTCGTCGAGGCGTAGCCGGGCATCGCAGGCGCGGATGAGCGACTGGACGATGTCGAGCGCCCGGGCATGGCGCCGGCGCGTGCGTGGGCACGTGCGGGTTGCGGGGCGTCGTGGGCCGCCGCGGCGGGCCGGGTACGATCGCGCCAGCGCCATCATCACGAAGCCGTTCGCCACGCGCGCTCAGGCTCGCTCGCGCGCGGCGCAGGATGGGAGCCGGCAACGTGAACCTACCGCTCGAACACCTGCTCGTCGGGGCCGGCGTGCTCGTCCTCCTGAGCATCGTGGCGAGCAAGGTCTCCGGGCGCATCGGGCTCCCGGCGCTCATCCTGTTCCTGCTCGTGGGCATGCTCGCCGGGTCGGAGGGCATCGGCGGGATCGAGTTCGACGACCCGCTGCTGGCGCAGAGCCTCGGCATCGTCGCGCTGGCGTTCATCCTGTTCTCGGGCGGCCTCGACACGGAGTGGCGCGCCGTGCGGCCGATCCTGGGGCCCGGGGTGGCGCTCGCGACGGGCGGCGTCGTCCTCACGGCCGTGACCATGGGCGTGGCCAGCATGTGGGTTCTGGGCGTGCCGCTCCTGCACGGGCTCCTGCTCGGCGCGATCGTGTCCAGCACGGACGCGGCGGCGGTGTTCTCGGTGATGCGGTCGCGCGGCGTCGGGTTGAAGGAACGGCTGCGGCGGGTGCTCGAGTTGGAGTCGGGAAGCAACGATCCGATGGCGATCTTCCTCACCATCGGACTGATCGCCCTGATCGTGAACCCGTCCGCGTCGGCCGCGGGCCTCGTGCCGACGTTCCTGCAGCAGATGCTCTTCGGTGCCGCGATCGGGGTCGGCATCGGGTGGCTGGCCGTGGCCGCGATCAACCGTCTCGAACTCGGGTACGACGGCCTCTACCCCGTGCTCACGCTCGCCCTGGTGGCGGTGGTGTACGGCGTCGCCACGCTCGTCGGCGGCAACGGCTTCCTCGCCGTGTACCTCGCGGGGCTCGTCATGGGGAACCGCCATTTCATCCACAAGCGCAGCATCATGCGCTTCCACGACGGTCTCGCCTGGCTGATGCAGATCGCCATGTTCCTCACCCTCGGCCTGCTCGTGTTCCCGAGCGACCTGGTGACGATCGCGCCGGCGGGGTTCGTGCTGGCGCTGGTCCTCATCTTCGTCGCCCGGCCCCTGAGCGTGTTCGCGACCCTGTGGTTCTCGCGGCTCACGGCGCGCGAGACCGCCCTGATCTCCTGGGTCGGTCTGCGCGGCGCGGTGCCGATCATCCTCGCCACCTACCCGCTGGTGAACGGCGTGCCGAACGCCGGGCCCCTGTTCGACGTCGTGTTCTTCATCGTGGTCCTGTCGGTGCTGCTGCAGGGGCCCACCCTGCCACGGGTCGCCAAGCTGCTCGGCGTCGACGAACCGCAAGCCGCGAAGCTGCGCTACCCACTCGAGTTCGAGCAGACGGCCGACCTCGACAGCAACCTCGTGGAAGTCGTCGTTCCACCGGGCTCGCCGGCGGCCGGCAAGATGATCCTCGAGCTTCCCCTGCCCGACAACGTCCTCGTGGTCCTCGTCAGTCGCGAAGGCCGTTTTCTCGTGCCGCGAGGCGCCACCCATCTCGCCGATGACGACCGTCTCCTGTTGCTCGCGGACGAGTCGAGCGTGGCGCAGGTCGAGCTCCTGCTCCGGGGCCCGTGAGGCACGGGACATCGGCAGCGCGCGGCACCTTGCTCGAGGTGCTTGCGGTCTTCCTCCGCCTGGGGCTGACCTCCTTCGGCGGTCCCGTCGCCCACCTCGGCTACTTCCGCGCCGAGTGCGTCGAGCGTCGCGGGTGGCTCGACGACCGCGCCTACGCCGACCTGGTGGCCCTCTGCCAGTTCCTTCCGGGTCCCGCGTCGTCGCAGGTGGGCATCGGCCTCGGCTACCGACGGGCCGGCGTACCCGGCGCCTTCGCGGCTTGGCTGGGGTTCACGCTGCCGTCCGCGCTGCTGCTCGCCGGCTTCGCGTTCGGCGTGCAGGCCATCGGCGACGTGGAGGGCGCGGCGTGGCTGCGTGGCCTGAAGATCGTGGCCGTCGCCGTCGTGGCGCACGCCGTGTGGGGCATGGCGACGAGGCTCACGCCGGACGCGCCCAGGATCACGGTGGCGATCGCCGCCGCGATGGCGGCGCTGCTGTGGACGGGGGCCCTGGCGCAGGTGGCGATCATCGCCGGCGGCGCTCTCCTGGGCCTCGTCTGGCTGCCCCGCCCTGGGCTCGCCTCCAGCGACCACCGGGGCGCCGCCGACGTTCCCGGCGGCGTGTCGCGTCGCACGGGCGCCATGCTGCTCGCGGCCTTCGCGTTCCTGCTGCTCGCACTGCCGATCGCCCGCGAGCTGCCGCTCGTGCGCGAGCGGACCGGGGCGCAGGCGGTGGGCGTCGCAGACGCCTTCTACCGGACGGGCGCGCTGGTGTTCGGCGGCGGCCACGTGGTGCTGCCGCTCATCCAGGCCGAAGTGGTGCGCGTCGGCTGGGTCGACGACGCCACCTTCATCGCCGGTTACGGGGCTGCGCAGGCGGTGCCGGGGCCGCTCTTCACCTTCTCGGCCTTCCTGGGCGGCTCCATGGCGTCGGGTGCAGGCGGCGCCGGCCTGGCGGCGGTGGCGCTACTGGCGGTCTTCGCGCCGTCGTTCCTCCTGCTGCTGGGCGTGCTGCCGTTCTGGGAGTCCCTGCGGCGGCGCGTGGCCGTGCGCCGCGCACTCGTCGGTGTCAATGCCGCCGTCGTGGGCCTGCTGCTGGCGGCGCTCTACCAACCCGTGTGGACCACCGCCGTCGCGGGGCCGCGCGACGTCGCCCTGGTGCTCGCCGCCTACCTGGCGCTGGCCGTGTGGCGCGTGCCGCCGTGGCTGGTCGTCGTCGCGGGCGGCGCGCTCACGGCGCTGCTCGGCATCCTGGGGTCGTGAGGCGCGGCGGCCTCAGCGGCGGCCCGCGTCAGGTGACGTTCGTCTTGTCCTCGCTCGGCAGGCCCACCCGGTCGTAGATCTCGGCGAGCGCGTCGGCGATGGCGAACGCGTCGGCCGTGTCCTCGGCGCGCGCCCACGCCCGGGCGGCCGCGACGACGTTCTCGAGCTGGCGCGCCAACTCGTTGCGCAGGGCGATCGGCTCGTAGGTCGCGTGGATGGGGGTCTCCGACACGCCTTCGCCGGAGGGGTAGAGGCCCTCGTCGTCCTGGAGGCGTGGCTCGTCGGGCACGGGCATCTCGGGACGGTCGCTGCGGTCGGTCATGCGGCACCTCCGGGGTCGGGGCGCGAGGTCGGTCGCCCGACGCCCACGGCGTCGGCGGGAACGGGCACGGTTCCAGGATACGCCGGGGCGGTCGCGATCCGCGTTCACGCCCCGGCGGGCAGGCACCCAAAACCCGCACGCCCCCCGGGCTCAGCGATCGCCTTCGAGCGGGACGCTCGCGAACGTCACCATGCGGTTCGGGGGCCCCTCGTCGGAACGGTCGAGGGCCAGGTAGCGCTCGATGAGGGCGACGAACTCGCGGTTCAAACGTTCGGCGTCAGCCCGCGTGAGTCGGAGCTCGACCATGGCGTCCGCCGGCCCCGCAGGGTCGGCCGCCCCGTCGTATGCGGCGCCATCGGCACGCCCGCCGCGCATCCACAGCTTGCCATCGTCCTCCCGCCGGATGCGGTACCCCGACCACGCCGAGTCGCGCAACGCGCGGGCGGCCGCCCTGGCCATCACGCGTGCGTTGCTGAGGTGGAGTTCGAGGAACGTCTCCTCGAGATCCGCGTACGGCAGCGCCTCGAAGGGGACGAAGAAGGCCTCGTACGCGGCGCGGTAGAGCTTCACCGGGCGACCCGCGCGCGGGCGCGTCCCGCTGTGGACGAGCAGGCCCGCGCGGTGCAGCCGCCGCACCCGGTAGAGCGTGGCGTCGAGGTCGAGGCCCAGCGCCTCGGCGGCCTCGCCGACGCTCCGCTCCCGGCCGATGAAGGCGTCCAGGACGTTGCGGTAACCCTCGTCGACGAGCAGCCGCGCGGCCTCGGGGTCGTCGACGCGGTGGGTGCCAGCGACGCCGGCGCGCCTACCGGAAACGGGCTGTGTCATCTCCGGTAGCTTAGCGCGCACCGTGGGGGCATGACCACGACACCGCTCTTCGCCGCCGAGATCGCCCGCGCCCGCCTCCTCCAGGTCCGCCGCGAGACGCGCAGCCCGAATCTGCCCAGCCTCGGGCGGCGCGACCCCGCATGAACGCGAAGACCCGCGACACGCTCGCCGCCGCCTACCACCGCAGCCTGGCGCTGCGCTGGGCGGCGACGGTGCTGGCGATGCCCGTGCTGGTCCCGCTACTGCTGGCGCGCGGCCTCGACCTGGCGCAGGTCGCCCTGGTGATGGCCACCTTCGCCGCGGTCGCCGCCATCCTCGAGGTCCCCACGGGGGGGCTCGCCGACGCCTTCGGCCGCGTCCGCGTGACCCTCGTCGCCGACGCCTCGGCGCTCCTGGCGCACCTCGCGTTCATGCTCGCCCCAGGCCTCGGCGGGCTGCTGGCTGCCGCCGCGCTCGGGGGCGCGGCGCGGGCCCTGGGCTCCGGCGCGCTCGAGGCGTGGTACGTCGATGCCCGCCGCGCGCGCGACCCGGACGGCGACCTGCAGGGGCCGCTCGCCCGCGCGGGCACGATCCAGTCGCTCGTGCTCGCGGGCGGCACGCTCGTGGGCGGCGCGCTGCCGCTCGCCGCGCCGCTCCTCGGCATCGCGGCGCCCGGCGAGGTCGGTGCGCTGCAGCTCGCGTTCGCGGCCTCGGTGGCGCTGGGGTTCGTGTCGCTCGCGGTCACCTCGCGCCTGCCGGAGGCGCGGGACACCGCGCCCGAGGCGAGGCGCGCCGCCCGCCGCGCCGCGCGCCCCGATCGCGTCGCCCGCGTGGCCGTCGGCGCCCTCGTGCGCGACCCGGCGCTCGCGCCGCTGCTCGCGATCGGCGTCGCGTTCGGCGCCATCGTCATGAGCTTCGAGGCGTTCCTCCCGGCCGAGCTCCGCCTGCGTTGGGGGCCGGAGGGCGTGAGCATGGTGCTGGGCGCGGTGATGACCGTCGCGTTCGGCGCGACGGCGGCCGGGCAGGCACTGGCGGCCCGCTTCGCCTCGGCGACGTCACGTCCGCCACTCACTCGGGTGGCGCAGGGGGCGCTCGTCATCGCGGTCGCTGGGGCCCTCATCGCCCTCGACCTGGCAGGCTCGGGCGGTCCGATCGCCGCCACTGCCCTCGCCGCCGCCGGCGCCTGGCTCGCCTACCTCGGCCTCGGGTTCGCGGGACCCGCGCTGGGCGCCGCGTTCCACGCCCGCGTGGCGAGCACCGAGCGGGCGACGATGCTGTCGGTGAACTCGCTGGCGGCGTACCTGGGCGGCGTCGTGGCGACGCTCGCCCTCGGCGCGGCCGCCGAGGCGTCGGGTCTCGCGGTGGTGTGGATCGTGGTGGCCGCGCTGGGCGGCGGGGTCATCGTCGTGGCGCTCGCCTGGCGGGCGCGGCGTGACGCTCCGCGAGCGGCGCCGGTGGCGTCCGAGGCGCGCTAGCCCGGCCCGGCGTCCATCCACGCGACGACGGCCAGGTGCGGCATCGTCAGGGCACTGATCCAGACGAGGTAGAGGGCCACGAACCCCTCGACGCCGTCGATCCGCGGGCCCGACCAGGCGGTGAGCGCCACGAGGAAGGCCAGGGCGATCAGCGTGGTCGGGATCAGGTCACGCGTGAGCCGCAGCACGGGACCGCGCAGGTCGCCCTCCGCGACGGCGCGGGCCTCGGCGTCGGGCAGCAGCAGCAGGCGCGCGAGGTGGCGGAGCGAGTGCCACGCGAGGAAATAGGCGCCGATGGCGAGGTAGGCGGGCACCCAGGTGAACAGCACCGCGAGCAGAAACAGCTCGGCGACGTCCATGAAGCGGCCCCGCCACCCGTGCCAGGCCCGACCCAGCCCGAACAGGTAGGTGGCGAACAGCGCGAACAGGGCGATGCCCAGTCCCCAGATGACGAGCGGCGCGCGAAGGTCGAGGCCGCCACCGGCGGCTGCGCCCGTGGCGACGGCCGCCGTCGCGAACAGGGCCTCGGCCACGTCGGGCTGCGCGAGCACGGGGACGGTGACGGGCAGGGCGCCCCGCAACAGGATCGCGGCGGCGTGACCGAGGCGACCGGCACGGCGGCGTCCGAAGAAGCGCTCGAGAAAGTCGACGTCGCCCTGGCCCCAGTGCAGGACCGTCGCGACGAGGAAGCCGACGAACGCCGCCGCCGGCGCCACCGTCCACAGCCAGAGGAAGGCAGCGGCGAGCCCGGCGTAACCGGCGAGGAACAGGGCCAGCGTGGGCGGACGACGCCCCCATGCGGCCCCCATCCGCGCGGGCACGAGGTGATCGAGCGCGCCGTGCGGCAGGCCGAGGAAGACCATGCCCAGCAGCAGCGGCACGAACGCGCCGCGCTCGGCCGCCGCCGGCGCGAGCGCCACCCAGGCGATCGCCAGCAGCGCCGAGACGCCGCCGGCGAGCGCGACGGGCGCCGCCAGTCGCGTGGCCGCGCGCGCGCGGACGCCCGGCGGCGCCGCGGCCTCCCCCCAACCGATGACGTCGGGCCCCGCCAGGTGGCGGGGCCCGAACGCCCGAGCTTGTCTCGCTGCGATCAAGCCTTGGCGGCCGCGACCGCCTTGGCGTCGCTCGGCGACCAGCCGTCGGCGCGCGACTTCTCGATCGCGATCCACACGATCAGGGCGCCGAAGAAGGGCTTCGCGAGGATGTCGGCGATCGTGTACCCCGTCTGGATCGCGACGACCGCGCCGGCCCCGTCGAAGCCGAGGACGGGCGCCAGGTACGCGATCGGGTACACGCCCCAGGTCGCCAGCAGCAGCAGGCGCAGGTTGCGCACCAGGACGCGCACCTTCTCAGGCTGCGCCGCGAGCGAGCGACCGAGTTCGACCCACAGGACGTAGAGGATGTAGATGAACGGGATCGTGCTGATCGTGCCCCACAGCAAGCGGGTGGCCGTGTCGGAGGACACCTCGCCGGGGTAGCCGGTGACGATCATGAGGACGGCGGCGGCCGACAGGCGCGCGATCATCCCGCCCGCCCCCTGCTTGAGCCGCAGCACGAGCACGGCCTCGGTCAGGAGCAGCGGCACGGTGAGCAACCAGTCGACGTAGCGGTACGCGTCGTTGAAGGGCACGCCGGAGGGCACGTACATGCCGCCCTCCAGGACGTAGGAGGCCGCCCAGCCCTCGAAGATGCGCAGGTAGTGGTAGAAGGCGATGGCCACGACCAGGGCCGAGACCGTGAGTGCGGTCCGGTAGGCGGGCGCCACCTGACCACGCGAGAGCACGAAGTAGAGGAACCCCGCGCCCATCGCCGCGACGGCGAGGGAGAAGCCGTTGTAGACCAGTTCGAACTGGCCTGGGGTCAACACCGGAAGATCCATGGTCACCTCCACGCGACCGAACTCCTTGGAGCCGCCCGCGGCCGTGGGACCCGAAGGGTGGTCCCATGCCGATGGGGCTGGCTCGCCTCTTGCAGGGAGAGGATAGGTCGCCAAAGGTTGTACAGACTGTGGTCAAGCCCGATGAACCCTCGGCCGGCGCGCGACCCGACCCCGCGACGGGCAATGCGTCATCGCGCTACCATCGAAAGATCTTTATGCGTTCGGCTTCATCTCCTATCGAGACCCGCGGCCCCGCCGCGGGCTGGACGCTCGTGCTCGGCGACGCCGTGGTCCTGCGGCCGCCGACCGGCGACGTGGTGTACCCCGGACGCAAGACGGCCGCCGTGCTGGCGTGGCTGGCGCTGGCCGGCCCGACCCCGCGCGAACGCCTCGCCGACCTGCTGTGGCCCACGGCGAAGGACCCGCGCAACAGCCTGCGCTACGAGCTTCACGTGCTGCGGCGCCAGGCGCCGGTCCTGACGAGCGGCGATCCGTTGGCGCTGGCGGATGGCCTGGGGATCGCGCGCGGCGAGGGCGAACTGCTGGCGTCGTTCGACTACTCCGATCTGCCCGAGTTCGACGAATGGCTGCTGTTTCAGCGAGAGCGCCGGCGCGAGGACCTCCTGGAGGAGCTCGAGGAGCGCACGGCCTCGCTCGAGCGCGACGGACGCCCCGGCGAGGCGCTCGAAGCCGCGCGCCAGGCGCTCTCGCTCGACCCCCTGTCGGAGGCCGCCTGCCGCCGGCTGATGCGCCTGGCGTACCTCACGGGCGACCGGGCCGGCGCGCTGGACGTCTTCCGGCGCTTCGAGGAGCGCCTCGCGCGCGAGCTGGGGGTGCGACCGCTGCCCGAGACGGCGGCGCTGGCGCGTGACATCGCCCGCGCCGCGGTCGACCGCGCCACCGACGTCCGCCGGGCGATCCCGGTCGCCGTCGACCGCCCCCCGCTGCTGGCGGGACGCGAGCGCGAATGGGCGCGCATGGAGGAGGCCTGGACCCACGGCCAGGTGATCTACCTCTCCGGGCCGCCCGGCGTCGGCAAGACCCGGTTGATGCACGAGTTCGCGGCCTCGAAGGTGCCGAGGCAGCGCTGGAACGTGTTCACCGCGCGACCCGGCGACATGACCGCGCCGTACGCGAGCCAGGCCCGCGCCTTCCGCGCGGTGCTCGACGGCTGCCCGGGCATCGAGCTGACGCCGGTGATGCGCCGCGAGCTCTCCCGACTGCTGCCCGACCTCGCTGACGAGACGCCGCCCCCGATGGCGACGCTGGCCGAGAAGAACTACTTCTACGCCACCCTCGCGGAGGTCCTCATCCGCAGCGGCGCGTGGCTCGACTGTTGGGTCGCCGACGACTGGCAGTTCATCGATCCCCCGAGCCTCGAGATGGCGAACTACATGTTCGCCAACGTGACCCCGGTAGCGACGGAGCGCAAGGGTCAACGCGCGATCTGCACCTTCCGCACCGCCGAGGTGGGCGACGCGTTCCACGCCTTCTTGGCGGACCTGGTGCGCGGTGGCATCGCCATCCACATCGAGCTGCCGCCGCTCGACGCGCCGGCCGTCGGCAGGCTGCTGGCGTCCACCGAGGTCGCGGGCGCCGCGGGGCTCGCCGAGCCGATGCACCGCTTCACCGGCGGCAACCCGCTCTTCGTGGTCGAGACGCTCAAGAGCCTGCTCGAGTCCGAGGAGGGCGCGCTCGACGCGGCCTCGCTCCGCGACCTCTGGCCCGAGCGCGTCGCCCAGGTGTTCGAGGAGCGCTTCCGGCGCCTCGACGCGCGCGAGCTCCTCCTCCTGAGGCTGCTGGCCATCGCACAGACGGACGCCACGCCGCGGCTGGCGGCGGCCGCCCTCGAGATGGACGAGGCCCGCGTGGCGACCACCCAGGCCGCCCTGGAGCGGGCACGCCTGCTCGACGGCCTGGCGTTCAGCCACGACCTCGTGTACGAGGCGGCGTCCCGCGCGACGCCGCCCGCCGTGCGCACGCACCTGCACCGTAGCGTCGCGGCGGCGCTCGGCCAGCTCGACGGCCCGGCCGCGCGCATCGCCTACCACCACGAGCAGGCGGGCGACCTCGAGCGCGCGCTCCCGCACTACCTGGACGCCGCCGAGGAAGCCCTGGTGCGCGGCGCCTTCGCCGCAGCGGCGGATTGGTTCGCGCGCGTCCGCGACCACGACGCGGACCCCAGGCGCGCGGAACGGGCGCGGCGGGCGCTGGAGGCGGTCGCGCCGCTGGTCGAAAGCGGCTGAGCACGCGCTCACTTCGTCGCCGAGCGCCTGCCCGCAGGCCGGTGCCGCGTCGGTACCGGTGGCGCCGACGGGGATCGAGACCATGCGGGCACGGTCGATCCGCGTACGGTCGTGCGACTGCCAGGCGTCCGGCAGGCACAGGAGGTTGCCAACCACCCGGCCGCCGCGACGGCCTCGCATCCGGTTCGACGGCTTGCTTTTGGTGAGAAGGCGGATCGCCCGTTCGTATCCGCAGCACACCCGATCGCCGCACGCCCTGCTAGGGTGAGGCCACACCCCGACTCCTTCCCGAGAGGAGGAATCCATGCTTCGCTGGTCCATCGCGTTCTTCCTGATCGCGCTCGTCGCAGCGTTCTTCGGGTTCGGCGGGATCGCCGCAGGCGCGGTCACGATCGCACGCATGCTGTTCTACGTGTTCTTCGTCCTGTTCCTGCTGTCGCTGATCGTCCGGCTCGTTTCGAGGTAGCGAGAGGAACCCATTCCACGACTCGTCACCGTCGGGATCGTGCTGACGATCGTCGGCGCCGCGCGCCGACCATGAGAGGACGTGCCACATGACCTGGGAAGAACTCACCGGACGTTGGGAGCAGTTCACGGGCAACATCAAGACCCAGTGGGGTCGCCTCACGGACGACGACGTGGCGCAGGTCGAGGGGCGACGCGACCAACTCGTCGGCAAGATTCGCGAGCGCTATGCGATCGCGCAGGAGGAGGCGGAGCGCCAGGTCGACGAATGGCTCGACCGGCTCTGAGTCGCCAGGGCGATCGGGGCGGAGAGTTGGACCTCGTCGCGTTCGACGAGCTGGAACACCGTCGGGGCGATGAAGAGCTTGGTGACGCTGGCGATGACGAACGGCGTGGCCGGCATCATCAGCGGTCCATCGGGTCGCGCTCGACCGCTCGTGTAGCCGGGAGGCGCCCCGTCGCCGCCCTGCGCGATCGCCACGAGCGCGTGGTGGGCGCCCTTGCCGGCCGTAAGGTCGTCCGCGAGCCGTTGGATGGCCCCATCGTCGACCTCTGGCCGCATCTTGGCGACCTGCATGTGCCCCTCTCACCTCACGTCGATCCATCATCACTGACTCGAATCGCCAGGTTCGAGGGCGATCTGGCACGGGTCGCTCACCGCATCACGCCCGCGTAACGCCACGCTCTCCAGACTGTCGTCAGCGCCGTGGCCAAGAACGCCACGGCCGCGTGAACGAAGGAGGGCCCATGCACCACCACCTCGTCCGATCGATCCCGCTCCTCGGCATCGTAGCGCTGCTCGCGAGCTGCAGCCCTCCCCCGGTGCTCGACGCATGCCTTCCAGAACAGGGCGCCACCGGGGTCTTCGTCTCGGGATCGGGCAACGACGCTTCGGGCGACGGGAGCCTCACCGCTCCATACCGCAGCCTCACCCAAGCCCTGGTCGAGGCGCCGCTGGGCGCGACGATCCGCGTCCTGTGCGGGACCTTCAGCGACGCCAGCGGCGAGGCGTTTCCCCTCGACCTGTCGGGGCGCAGCGTCGTGGGCCTCGGGGCGGACCTGACGTCCCTCGCCTACGAGAGCACCGCACCGGGCGTCGCCGCCCTCGTGGTCTTCGACGGCACCGCGACGGTGAAGGGGCTGGAGCTGACCGGGTTCACGGGCGACGCGATCGACCTCCGTGGCGGAACGACGACGATCGAGGACGTGCAGGTCATCGGCGCAGGCGACGGGAGCATCGTGCGGGCCAGCGGCGGCGCCGTGGTGGAGTTGCTGCGCGTCGACCTCTCCGACGCCGGCGACGAGGGCGTGTATGTGCGGGACACCGCCTCCATCCGGGTCGTGGACAGCGTGATCCGCGACAGTGGGAACGACGGGATCGACGTCGAGCACGCCGCCACCCTGTTCGTCCGGGGCACCCGCATCACCGGTAGCGCCTCGGCCGGCATCGAGACCAGCAGCTCGGGCACCATCGACCTCGGCACGGTGGACGATCCCGGCGGCAACACGATCACCGGGAACGCCGAGTGGCAGATCCAGGATCGCCGCGACCCGACCGTCGGCCCGACCCTCATGGCGATCGGCAACGACTTCGGCGCGCCGGTCAGCGGCATCCAGACGGGACCGTCGTCGCTGGTCCCCGTCTGGGAGATCGTCAACGCGGGCAACCAGATCGACTTCGGCGCCCCCTGACCGCCACCGCAGTTCCGCTCTGCCGAACGCATGTTCATGCGCTACGACCGCGGCGAGATCGGGTAGGATCGCGCATGCTGCCAACATCGATTCACCCCCGTCTCTGGCTCCGCACCATCGCCTCGGTCGTCCTCGTCCTCGCTCTCGCGGCCTGCGGCTCCGGCGCCCCGTCGGGAGGGGGCGAGGACGGGGGCGACGACGGCTCCGCGAGCGACTACCGCTGGAGCTTGGTCATCCCCGCCACCTTCGACGAGATCAAGGGCACCACGTCGACGATCTCCGGCACTGCGATCACGGGGACCGCCAGCGTGCCGGCCGGCTGGTCGCTCGAGATGTCGCGGCCGGGTGGGTTCGTGGATGTGGGCACGTATGCCTCGTACGACGACCCCGACAGCGGCGTGACCGCCGACCTCACCGTCACGATCACGGCCCCCGGCGGGGCGACCTGCACGGTCGGGCCGGCGCAGACCACCGTCTCCGAGGGCGGGCCCGAACTGGGCGACACCTACGCGCAGGCCACCTACTTCGGAACGGACCCGACGGACGACCGCCCGATCGTGAGCCCCGGATTCTTGGTGGGCGCGTGTGGCGCCCTGCCAGGCGCCTCCGGCGCGGGCAATGTGGACACCTGGCTGTTCGGCTTCGGCTCGCCCTGAGGCCGCGGCGTCGTCGGCGACGCGTCCACCGCCAGCCACCTAAGCGCGCATCTGGCCTTCAGCGTCGTCGCTGCGCCGGCACCAAGGGCTCGAAGCCGGCAGCCGCCAGCGCCTCCGCGACCTGTTCCACGCCCTCGGCGTTCAGGTGCTCACCGTCGCTCAACACCCAGCCGAGCTCGACCAGGTCGCGGTCGTGCTCCGGGCCGTTCAGCGCGTCGAACACCGACACCATGAGCACGCCGTGCGCCTCTGCGGCCGCGCGGACCTGGTCCGACATCGTCTCCCACTCGCGCGTGCACTCGGCCAGGACGCCGCCCGCCTCCCACTGACCGAGCACCGGCGCGTACATGTCCACGGCGTGGAACACGGTCGGCTTCCCGTCACGCAGTTCCCAGATTCGGTCGAAGACGCTGCCGAGGACCTCCCGGTAGGCGGCCCAGTCGGCCGTCTCCGAACGCGCCGGCGGTGGCCGGACGTACGACGACGTCGACACGCACGTCTCGATGTCCGGAGCGGGGAGTTCGATTCCCGACCCCACCGGGTTGCCGAACACCACGATGATCTCTGCTTCCGCAAAATCCTCGGCATAGAGCGCGATGTCGAGCAACTCGCGCATGCGAACGGCGCTGAGCCCCCCCTTGGTGAGGTCGTGGATTCGTACCTCGACCCCGAGCGCTTCCTCGGCAAGCTGGCCGTAGGCCGCTGCGACCCCCCAGCCGGTCGAATCGGTCATGTAGACGAGATCCCACGGCTCCCCAGGGCTCGGCAGTCCCTCCCCGTGGGCTTGCGCTGCCGCCCCCCCTCCGGTCGAGCCCGTGCCGAGTGCGCCGGGACCGAACGCGAGGCTCGCCACGAACCCCAAGACGAGCCACCATGCGAACCAGCGCATCGGTCGCCTCCCTTCTCGCAGCCCGTAGTCCCGTATAGCGCTCGGTCCACCCAAGGTGCAAGGGAGATAACACCGACGCCATGTGTAGGAGATCGAACCACCGTGGGCTCGACACAACCCGTTCACAGCGGTGAGAAGAGCGACCCGCGGCCGATGAAGGAAGCGTCGTCCGTCGACGCAGGGCCACGAACCAGCCTCGGGGCGTGCTGGGTGCCGGCTCGAACATCCCCCGCCGACCCGTCCCGGAGAAGGCGCGCCGGCGGCCGCCTGCTCACCGCCGGCGCGCGCCAGTCACCTGCGAGCTGCGCGAACCGGCGGTGCCTCGTGGCGCACGTACGTCCGCACGCCACGGTCGATCGCCTCGAGCATCCTGTCGACCGTCGCCGCGCGGTCCGCGGGCAGCTCGAAGCCGCCTGCGGACTCCAGGGCCGCGAAGCCGTGCAGGGCGCTGCGGACGAACCGTGCCGCGTGCACCGCGTCGTCCCCGTCCAGGCCGTAGCCGCGCAGGACGTCGAAGGTGGTGGCCAGGATGCGGTCGGCCGAGGCGTGCGCGCGTTCATCGTCGCGCTCGCCGGCGACCGCCAGCGTCACGGCGTAGAGGCCGGGGTGTTTGCGAGCGAACGTCAGGTAGGCGTGCGCCACGGCCTCGAGCGCGTCCCGCTCCGCGCGTCCCGACGCGGCGTCGCGCAGCGCCTCGGACAGCAGTTCGAGCCCGTGGACGCGGAGCGCCCCCTTCAGCCCTGCGAGCCCCTGTACGTGGTGGTAGAGCGACGGCGTCCGCACGCACAACCGGGCGGCCACCGCCGACAGCGTCACCGCGTCGAGGCCCTGGTCGTCGGCCAACGAGGCGGCCACCTCGACGATGCGTTCGCGCGTCAGGCGGGCGTCACGCGACGGCACGGGCGTCCGGCCTCAGCGTCGCGAGGAACGACGCGATGGCGGCATGCGCCTCGTCGGGGCGCTCGACGTGCGGGTAGTGTCCGGCGCCCTCGACCACGATCGCGGTGCCTTGGGTCGCGTCCGCGATGACGCGTGCCTCCGCAGCGGCATCGGGGAAATCCGGATCCGCGCCGCCCATCACGACCAGTACCGGGGCCGAAACCCGGGAAAGCCGGGCCTCGATGGCCGCGTCGCTTCGGAGCATCATGGCGCGCACCGCCTCGAAGCGGCCGGGTTCGGCGAGGTTGGCACGGATCGCTCGGCGGTGCTCGTCGTGGTCCGGAGGGGTTCCTCCCTTGTGGAGCGACGCGTAAAACGCGTCCCACGCGCGGACCTTCCACGGACCCGACATCGCGAGCCGAATCGCCGCTCGCTGCCAGGCCGGCATGCCGTGGTCGCGCACGAACGGTCCGATCAACACCAGCCCGGCCACCAGATCGGGCCGCTCCGCCGCGGCCCACACGGCGGGCGCGGCGCCGAACGAACTGCCGATGACGACGGCGGGCCCGTCACCGACCTTCTCGAGGAGGGCGACGAGGTCCTCCCCGGCCGCTTCGGATCCGTAGTCGGGCCAACCGACGCTCGATCCGCCGTGGCCGCGCAGATCGGCCGTCACCGTCCGGAAGCCGTCGCCGCGCAACTTGGGGGCGAGGAACCGGTACTGGGACCTGAGGTCGCCGAGGCCCGGCAGCATGACGATCGGTCGTCCACGCCCAGCGTCGTCGTAGGCGATGGACCCGTCGGGTCGAACGAGGGTTCGTGGGGCTTCGGCGCTGTCTTGGTTGGGTCGTGTCGGCATGTGGGTCTCCCTTGGCGCTGTCTAAGGCGATTAGGCTATACCCTATACTTCTTAGCGTCAAGTCCACGCCGCAGGAGCGACGCCCCGAGGCACGAACCGCCGAACGGCCCTAGGGGTAGGCACGGTACGACCCGGGCCGCCTCCCGGGTCCGCGAACGGAGGCGCCCATGCTCCCGCCACCCCAGCGCATCGCGACCCTTCCCGGGACGTGGCCCCGGCTCGCCCCGTGGGCCGACCGGCAGCGTCGGCGCCGCTACGCATTCGGCGCGTTGCTGAGCGTCGTCCTCGCGATGACCCCCGCATTCGCCCAGCCATGCGCCACCGGAGGGCTTCGCGCCGGACGCGGTCGATCCCAGCGCTTGGACCGACCTCCTCGCGCAGATCAGCGACCCGGCGGCCATCGCCGGCGGGGCGTCGCTGGAGTCGCTCCTGCGCGACGTCGTGGCCGGCCGCGCCGGCATCCCGAGGCCGCTGCACGGCCTGGCGTTGCGCGACCTAGAGATCGACGGTCGGCGCTGGCGGCTGGCCGTGGCCGATACCCCCGAGGCATGGGGCCAGGGTTTGCGCGACGTCACGAACCTCGGTGCGATCGACGGCATCGGGTTCGTCTTCCCCGAGGACGTCGACGCGGCGTTCTGGATGCGGGGCGCCCGCCTGCCGCTCGACATCGCCTTTCTGGACGCCGACGGCGAGCGCCTGGCGACGTTCCGCATCCACCGACGGGTAGAACCGCACGGTCGGACCGGCCGAGACGTCCATCGAGGCGATCGGCCCCGATACCGAGCGACTACCAGGAAACTGCGGCGGCTTCCGGGGGCCTGCAGCCCCACCTGCGATGACCCAGAATCGGCGTCGAGCACGGCTCACGAGAAGAAGTGGTGGGCCCTGCGGGGCTCGAACCCGCGACCGAGCGATTATGAGTCGCCTGCTCTGACCGACTGAGCTAAGGGCCCGCGCCGGGGGTCATGGTAGCGCGTGACCGTGCGGCAGCCGCGGCCGTGGACCGCACCGGCGGCAGGTCACGGGGGTGGCCAGGCGCCGAGCAGGCGCCGCACGAGCACGATCTGGCCCACGTGGTACGCCTCGTGGTCGAGCGCCACCAGGATCGTGCGCAGGTACGTGTGTTCGCCGCCCCAGGGGATCGTCGCCGTCGGGTCGGGCAGGTCGCGCAGCAGCGCCTTGAGGCGTTCGCGACCCGCGACCACCGCGGCGACGGCCTCGTCCCACGCGGTGTCGCTGGGCGGCGCCGGCGTCGGCGGCCAGTAACCGTCGGGCCACGCGGGCGCGCGGTAGCCGGGGTCCTCGAGGTAAGCGAGCAGGTCGGCCTGGGCGATGCGCACGTGCTCGAGCAGCTCCCACGGCGAGTGCGGCAGTCCGGCGGGGCGGCGGCCGCAGAGATCGGTCCCCAGGCCGGCCGTGGCGCGCTCGAGGGTGACGTGCGCCTCGCGGGCGTCGAGTGCGTCGGCGACGACGCCACGCCACGGAGCGTGGCGATCGCCACGCTCCGGACGCTGGCTGCCGCCCTCTGTGCGTTCGTCCATGTCGCTACCTCCACCGGTACGGTCGATCCCCTCAAGGCTACCTTGGGGCACGGAGGTGGCGCTGCTACGATGGGCCAGTGCCCCTCCGCCGCCCCTGAAGGAACCTCCGGCCACCGACTGGCGGTCCTGAGCAACGGCGAGAGCCGCGGCAACCGCGGCGGCCGCTGGGCGCGCCTGCCGCTCGCCGGGCTGGGCGGCCCGTCGCTCCTGACCCGCGACCTGCACGAACTGCCGGCGGCGCTCGACACGATCCTCGAGGCGCGACCGGACGCGCTCGCCGTCAACGGCGGCGACGGCACGCTGCAGACGCTGCTGGCCGAGTGCGCGCGCCGCGGCGTGCTGGGCGATCTCCCACCCATCGCCGTGCTGCCAGGCGGCACCACCAACATGTGCGCCCACGACCTCAGCGGCGCCTGGAACCTGCGGCGGGCGCTGCGCGCCTACGCCGCCCTGCGCGACCGGCCGCGCGAGGACTGGCCCGTCGTGCGACGCCCGATCCTGCGCATCGAGACGGGAGCCGGCCCCACGGCGGGGACGTTCGTCGGCCTCGGCGCGGTCGTGCGCGGCGTCGAGTACTGGCAGCACACGCTGCGCCGCCGCGCACGCGGGGGCGATCTCGGGGTGGCGTGGGCGGTCGCCCGAAGCCTGTGGCGCCTCGCGCGACGCAAGCCGCCGTTCGATCGGCCCACGCCCGTCGGGCTCGGCTTCGACGGCACGGCACCGGTGTCCACCGAGGTCTCCGCGCTCGCCATGACCACGCTCCACCGCCTGCCGCTCGGCATGCGGCCCTACTGGGGCGACCACCGCGGACCGATGGTCGCGACGTGGATGGACGCCCGCCCGCGGCAACCGCTTCGCCACCTGCCGCCGCTGCTGTGGGGTCACGTGCGCGGTCTCCCCGAAGAGGGCGGCTACCACAGCCGGCGTGCCGCCAGCGCCGTACTGGACGTTCGCGAGACCTGGTTGCTCGACGGCGAGCTGCAGGACGCGCCGGGTCCGCTGGTCGTCAGCGCCGGCGGGCCGCTGGCCTTCCTCGACCTACGGCGGAAACCGTGAGCGGCGGCCGCTTCGACGCGGCCCAGCGCGCGCGGGTGCGGGCCGTCGTCCGTGCGGAGGCGCTGCGGCCCGCGCCCCCCGAGGTGATGGCGCTCGTCGAGGCGGCGCGGCAGCGCTTCGGTCGTGCGATCGTCGCGGCGCTCTTCTACGGCTCCTGCCGCCAGCGAGGCACCGCCGAGGGCGTCATCGACCTGCACCTGCTGGTCGACGACCTCGACGCGGCGCTGGGGCGCGGGGGGGCGTGGTGGTGCCGGCTGCTGCCCCCGAGCGTCTTCTACCTCGAGGCGAGCGCCCGCGGCGAAGGTGACGCCGGCAGCGCAGGCGCTGAAGCCGCCGTCGGCGGCGCCGGCGATGAGGGCGACACCGTCCGCGGCAAGGTCGCCGTGCTGTCGCTGCGGCAGTTCCGCCGTGGCGTCTCGCGCGCGGCCTTCCACTCCTACTTCTGGGGGCGCTACGCCCAGCCGCTGACGATCGTCGGCGCCGCCGATCCCGAGCCGCTCGTCGACGCGCTGGTCGAGGCCGTGGAGACGCTCGCCTGGCGCGCCTGGCCGCGCCTGGGCGGGCCTCCCGACCCCATCGCGTACTGGACGGGCGCATTGCGGCTGAGCTACCGGGCCGAGCTGCGGCCCGAGGGCCAGGACCGGCCAGCGGCGCTCGTCGCCGCCTACCCGGCGTACTTCCGGGCGACGGGCGAGGCGGTGCTGGCGACGCACGCCGCCCTGACCCGACCCACGGCCTGGTCGCGCGCCGACTGGGCCCTGCGCAGCGCGTGGGGCAAGCTGCTCTCGCTGCTGCGTCTGCTGAAGGGGCTGGCCACGTTCGAGGGCGGCCTCGACTACGTCGCCTGGAAGCTCGAGCGCCACACCGGGCGGCGCGTGGAGATCCCGCCGCACGTTCGCCGCCGTCCGTGGCTGTACGTCTGGCCGCTGGTGTGGCGCCACTGGCGCAGGGGCACCTTCCGCTGAGCGCACTCCGGCGCACGTCCGGTGCCCGCCGCTTGCGCCTACCCCTGTGCGTCGAGCCCGCGCGCCTCCAGCGCGGCGCGCACCAGCGCGAGCTGCTCGGGCTTGTCGACGTCCATCGCCATCTCCGCGTAGGGGCTGACGAGGACGCTCAGCTCGAGATCGAGCCGCGCGTTGAGCGCCTTCAGGGCCTGCGCCAGCGTCAGCCGGCCGGCCATCAGCGAGGCCAGGGTGCCGGGGCCGACGATGGCGGCGATCTGCCAGGGGTGCTTGCGCGCGCGCACCAGCCGCTCGGCGAGCTCGACGCCGCGGTCCGCGATGGCGAGCCGGAAGGCGGCGACGTCGCCGCCGCACAGCTCCGCATCACGCAGCCGAACGTAGGTGCGCCCGGAGCCCGCGAAGCGCGCCTCCATCAGCGACCGCTCGACGGCCGTGATCGTGACGTCGGCACCGCCGTCGAGCGCACGCTCGCGCATCCAGTCGAGCATCTCGCCGGTCACGAGCGGGGCGTCGGCCGAGACGACGAGGGCCTGCGCCCGGTCCGCATCGGCGCCGGCCGCCCCCGGGGCGAGCCGAGCGGCGGCGGCCTGCAGGCTGCGGATCATGTCGCTCTCCGCGGGCATGACCTCGAGCGGATGGCTGCAATCCAGCGGCGTCTCGGGCGGTACGCCGATCACGATCACGCGCGCGATGCCACGCGCGGCCGATAGCGCGTCGAGCGACCGCTGCAGCATCGTGCGGCCACCCACCTCCTGCAGGCACTTGAGGCCGCCGGGCGCGGCGGCGCTCGCCGGGTCTTCGGGCGGCAACCGGCCGCCGGCCAACACGATCGCGTCCATGTCCTCGCCTCCGGGTGTCCGTCGCCGCGTGCGGCGCGCGGTGGGTTCGTCTCAGCGGTGCGGCGGCGGGCTCAGCCCCCGGCGGCCCACCCGTCGAGGTGCGCGTGGTCGTTCACCGTGATCAGCGTGGTGCCGCGATGATCGAAGCCGAGCCGGGTGATGCTGGTGTTGGCGATCTCGAGCCGCCAGACGCCCTGCACGGGCTGGCCGAGGGCGAGGTAGAGGGCGGCGCGGATGGCGCCGCCGTGACTGAACGCGACCACGCGGCCGCGCTCGGGGAGCTCGGCGCGGAAGGCCGCGATGCGCGCCTGCAGGTCGGCGTACGACTCGCCGCCCGGGATGCGCCGCCCGTAGCGGTCCTCGTGCCAGTGACGCGCCTCGATCGCCTCGTCGGCGTCCAGCGTCGCCCACGACTTGCCCTCGAAGATGCCGTAGGCCAGCTCGCGCAGGCGCGGCTCGAGGCACACCTCGGCCCCAGGCAGCGCCGTCTCCGCCGTGACGCGGGCGCGTCCGAGATCCGAGGCGTAGACGGCGTCGAAGTGAACGGTGGCCAGGCGCGGGGCCAGCCGCCGTGCCTGCTCCAGGCCGACGGCGTTGAGCGCCACGTCCGACGACCCCTGGATGCGGTCCTGCACGTTCCAGTCGGTCTCGCCGTGGCGGATGAGCCAGAGTTCGAGCACGGTCCTCCTCGCGCCGCCCCAAGGACGGCCAAACGCCATGCTACCCGCGGTCCTCCGGCGAACGTCCCGCCAGGCCGTGCGGCGAGCGACACGCCGGCAGGCCCGCCCGGGTCGGGGCACCCATGTCGCCGCCGGCCCCACCGCGTGCCATACTCCGCAGCAGCCATGTTCGTCTTCCTCGGCCGCCGCATCCTGCTCACGCTCCCCGCGCTGTTCGGCGTGGCGCTGGTCGTGTTCCTGCTCATGCGGGCGATCCCGGGCGACGTGGTCAGCCAGCTGGTCGGCCCGGAACAGGAGATCAGCCCCGAGCGGATGGAGGAGCTGCGCCGCATCTTCGGGCTCGACCTGCCCATCCACGTGCAGTTCGGCCGGTGGCTCTCGGCGGCGCTGCAGGGGGACCTCGGCACCTCGCTGCGCACCGGCCGCTCCATCTCCGGCGACCTGGCGCTGCGCTTCCCCGCGACCCTCCAGCTCGCGCTCATGAGCCTCGCGATCGCGCTGGCGATGGCCGTGCCGATCGGCATCGTCGCCGCGCTGAACCGCGGACGCTGGCCCGACTACCTCGGCAGCGCGTTCGTCCTCGTGGGGTTGTCGGTGCCCAGCTTCTTCCTCGGCATCCTGCTGATCCTGCTCTTCTCGCTGCGTCTCGGCTGGCTGCCGCCCGCGGGCTTCGTCCCCTTCCTCGAGGACCCGCTGGAGAGCACGCGCCGCATGCTGCTGCCGTCGCTGTCGCTGGGGCTCATCCTGGCCGCGGCCACCACCCGCATCATGCGTTCGGCCATGCTGGAGATCCTCAGCCGCGACTTCGTGCGCACCGCGCGGGCCAAGGGCCTCTCGGAGCGCAAGGTCACGCTCGACCACGCCCTGCGCAACGCGCTCATCCCCGTCATCACCGTCGTGGGCCTGCAGTTCGGCTCGCTCCTCGGCGGCACCGTCATCATCGAGCAGGTGTTCAGCATCCCGGGCGTCGGGCGCTTCGCCCTCGAGGGCATCAACCTGCGCGACTACCCGGTGGTGCAGGGCGCGGTGCTGGTGATCGCCGGCGCCTTCGTGTTCGTCAACCTCGTCGTCGACATCCTCTACGCCTTCATCGACCCGCGGGTGCGCTATGGCTGACCGGGCCGCCGCCGCGCCGCCCCCCGGGCCGATCGTCGGCGCCCGGCTCATGCCCGGCGGCGGCCGTCGCGGCAAGGCGCTGCGGCTGTTCCTGTTCCGCAGCGCCGGCGGCCTGGGTCTCGTGCTGGTGCTGGCGGCCGTGCTCGGCGCGACGTTCGCGCCCGTGCTCACCCCCTACGACGCGATCACGCTGAACCCGCCCTCGCGCCTGCAGGGGCCGAGCGCGGAGCACTGGCTCGGCACCGACCAGCTCGGGCGCGACACCTTCACGCGCATCCTCTACGGCGGGCGCGTGTCCCTCGCGGTGGCCGGCGCCGCGGTCGCGTTCGCGCTGCTGGTGGGCGGCGCGCTCGGGGTGGTCGCCGGCTACTACCGCGGCTGGCTCGACAGCGTCATCATGCGCTTCACCGACGTGCTGCTGTCGTTCCCGGCCGTGCTGCTGGCGATCGCGCTCATCGCCTTCCTGGGCGCGGGCTTCACCAACCTGGTGCTGGCGATCGGCATCGTCTACGTCGGTCCGTTCGCGCGGGTGGCGCGCGCCGCGGTCCTGACCGTGCGCGAGGAACTGTTCGTCGAGGCGTCGCGCGCGCTCGGCGCCCGCGACCCGCGGATCGTGTGGCTCGCGGTGCTGCCCAGCGCCGCCGGCCCGTTGATCGTCGAGGTGACGCTGCGGCTGGCGTACGCGATCCTGGCGGAGGCCTCGCTGTCGTTCCTCGGGCTCGGCACCCAGCCGCCCACGCCCAGCTGGGGGATGATGGTCGCCGAAGGCCGCCGCTTCCTGGCGCTCGCGCCCTGGGCGACGGTCGCGCCGGGCCTGGCGATCATGCTCATCGTCCTCGGTTTCAACCTGCTCGGCGACGGCCTGCGCGACGCGCTCGACCCGCGCCTGAAGACCCGCTGAAGGCACTAACACGAAAGCGGCATGACGAATGCCCCGGCTCCGTCGTAGCATGGCCGCCAGGCTGCTACGTCTCGATCACGGCCTTGGGAGGAACGATGAAGCGAACCTGGATCCTCGTGCTGGCGCTGGCGCTCGGCTTCGCGCTGGCGCAGCCGCAGTACGGCGGCACCCTGCGCGTGGGCATGCAGACCGACCCGGTCGGCCTCGACATGCACCTGAGCAGCGCCACCGCCACCCGCAACATGCTCGAGAACACCTACGAGACGCTCGTCATGTTCAGCCCCAGCCTCGAGATCATCCCGGGCCTGGCCGAGTCGTGGGAGGCCTCCGAGGATCTGCTGCAGTGGACCTTCCACCTGCGCGAGGCGCTGTGGCACGACGGCACCCCCGTCACGGCCCAGGACGTCAAGTTCTCCATCGAGCGCATCAAGGACCCCGAGGTCGCCAGCCCGCGCGCCGCCAACTTCGCGGTGGTGGATCGGATCGACGCCATCGACGACCGCACCGTCGTCATGACCCTCTCGGAGCCCTTCACCCCGCTGTTGGCGTTCCTCGGCATGAGCATGAACGTCATCGTCCCGCAGCACGTGGTGGAGGCGAACGGCGACCTGCAGAACGTCGTCGTCGGCAGCGGCCCGTTCCGCTTCGTCGAGTACGTCCCGCAGACCCGGCTGGTGCTCGAGCGCTTCGACCAGCACTGGGGCCGCGACGAGGCCGGCAACCAGCTCCCCTACCTCGACGGCATCACCTTCACCTTCTACCCTGACCCCACCGCCCGCACCACCGCCGTCCTGACCAACAACGTCGACTGGATCGAGTACGTCCCGGCCGTCGACGTGCCCGCGCTGCAGGCCGATCCCAGCGTCGTCATCGCCGGCGGCGTCACCTCGAACTTCCGCAGCGTGCAGTTCAACACCACCCGCGAGCCGTTCGACGACTACCGCGTCCGTCAGGCCTTCGCCTACGCCATCGACAAGCAGGCCGTCGTCGACCTGGCGCTCTTCGGCACCGGCGGCGTCGTGGCCACCGGCACGACGATCCCGGCCGGCAACTACTACGCCGTCGAGGACTCGCCGTACAACGTCCGCGACGTCGAGAAGGCCCGCGCGCTGCTCGCCGAGGCCGGGCTGGCGGACGGCTTCGAGTTCGAGTTCTACATCACCAGCACCTACGACTTCCTGCGCGACCCGGCCGAGATCATCCAGGCCAACCTCGCCGAGATCGGCGTCACCGCCAACATCAAGCTCGAGGACTGGTCGATCTTCCTGCCCAACTACGTGGCCGGCGACTTCACCGTCCTGGTGAGCGGCTCCTCGGGCCAGACCGATCCCGACGCCTTCCTGCACACGCCGTTCTTCAGCGAGGCCTCGACGAACTTCGGCAAGTTCGCCGACGCGCGCGTCGACGAGCTGCTGCTCGCCGGCCGCCAGGAGCCCGACCCCGAGGTGCGCCGCGAGATCTACCGCGAGGCGCAGGACCGCATCCTCGAGCTCTCGCCCCACGTCTTCCTCTTCCACTCCGCGCAGTACGCGGCGCACACGCCCGCCGTGCAGGGCTACGACTTCTTCCCCAACGGCAGCTACATCGGCTTCCGCCACATCTCGCTCGACAACTGAGCCCTGCTTGACGCCCGCGGCCCTGCGCCGCGGTATGCAACGCCCCCCGGGTCCGCAACGGCCCGGGGGCTGCCTTTGGGGGGCTCGGGACACGCGTACCTGGCGCGCCGTCCCCGAAAGGTTGTACACGGGGCGCGCCGAACCGCTATCATCCCCCATGCGAGGGTGCGCGTCCCCGGGCGCATCGCCACGGCCCTCGTGCGGAGGTAAGCGATGTCCGACAACAAGCTAGCCCGTCTGATGGCTCGCCGGATCAGCCGCCGCCAGTTCCTGCGCTACAGCGCCGCCACCGGCGTCGGCGTCTACCTCGGCGCGGGCACGATGAGCGCCTGGGCGCAGGGCGTCCAAGGGGGCACCCTCACCTGGCTCGGGCACCAGGAGGTCGCCGGCCTCGGACCGAACGACATCGGCGCCGACGTCCAGGCGGCCGTGATCTTCAACATCCTCAACCCGCTCGTCCACGTCGACTACATGGCGCAGACCGTGCCGGTCCTGGCGCGCTCGTGGCAGCTCGGCGAGGACAACCTCTCGTACACGTTCCAACTGCACGAGGGCGTCCGCTTCCACGACGGCAGCGAGCTCACCGCCGAGGACGTCAAGTACACCTTCGAGACCTACTCGCAGCCCGGCAACACCGTCGCCAGCCGCTTCAACGGCATGCGCGACGTCACCGTCATCGACCGCTACACCGTGCGCGTCAACATGGACGCCGTCAACGCGTCGTTCCTGCGCAGCGCGTGCGAGGTGCCGATCGTCCCGAAGACCTACCACGAGTCCGTCGGCATCGACGGCTTCAGCGTCGCCCCCATCGGCACCGGCGCGTTCCGCATCGGCGAGTGGAACCCGGCGCAGTCCACCGAGCTCATCGCCTTCCCCGACCACTTCCGCGGCGCCCCGCAGGTCGACCGCATCGTCCTCGAGGTCGTGCCGGAGCCGTCCGTGCGCTACATCGCGCTGCTGACCGGCGATGCCGACGCCGCCGTGTGGCCGATCGCCGTCGAGGACGCGCTCGAGCTCGAGAACGACCCGAACTTCCTGGTCGTCCGCACCAACTGGAACTCCCCGCGCTTCATCCCGCTCAACAACGAGCTCCCGCAGCTCTCCGACCGCCGCGTGCGCCAGGCGATGATGTTCGCGCTCGACCGCCAGCGCATCCTCGACGACCTCGAGAGCGGCATCGGCGTGGTGGGCACCTCGCACCTGGCGCCCCACAACCCCTACTACAACCCGAACGTC
>JAABRV010000040.1 GCA_011390735.1 Trueperaceae bacterium
GGCATCGCGATCGGCGTCGCTCTCGGCCTGCGCATGGACGCGGCCAGAGGCGCGGTGGGCAGCGGCCAGCGGCGCGGGCGGGGCCGCGGCGACGGCCACGAGTGAACCGGCGCTCGCGTCGGGCGCGGCCAGTCCGAGCACGCCGTACCCAAGGACGGGCAGGACGAGCGCGTCGGTGAGGGCGGCTGTGAACGTGCGCCGGTTCACGGGTGGTGCCTCCCGGGAGGGTGGCTCACCCATGCCGGTGGCGTAGCGATCGGAGGCTCCGTCAGCGGCGCGCGAGCAGCTCGCCGCGGCGGAAGCCGCGCGCGCCCAAGACCAGCAGACCTGCAGCCGCGGCCCAGAAGACGGCGCCCAGCAGCGCCACCAGCGCCGCCGAGAAGACCAGCACGCCGGTCGCCTGACCGAGCAGCAGCACGACGATCGGCAGAACCACGACGCCGCCGATCTGGTAGGCCTCCTGGAAGGTGTTGACGCGAGCGGAGACCAGGACCGTGGCGCCGAGCGCCAGGGCGGCGACCGCCGGTGCGACCCACAGCGCCAGCACCCACCACATGCCGGTGGGGAAGAAGATCCGGCCCATGACGGGCCAGGCGGCGGCGTTGGCCACCACCGTGTAGACGAGGAAGCCGCCCCACGCCACCGCCAGCGCCGGCACGAAGCCCGACAGCAGCTTCCCGAGCAGCAGCTCGCGGTCGCTGGTCGGCGTGAACAGCAGCGCCTCGAGCGTGCGGCGCTCCTTCTCGCCGGCGAAGGCGTCGGCCGCGATGACGCTGGCGACCATCAGCGGCACGATCAGGTACATCGGCGCGAAGAGGTACACGAGCATCAGCGTCACGATCGTCTGCTCCTCGCTGAGGCCGGCGAAGCGCTGCGTGAAGGTCTCCGGCATCCGCTCGAGCAGCTCGCCGAGATCGCTGGCGCCGGGGATGTTGACGAACTGCGGCGCGAACGAGGCGAGGATGGGCAGCACCAGCAGCATCACCGCGGGCACGATGATGATCGGCAGCAGCACCGCCTTGCTCTGCAGCACCACGCTCAGGTCCTTGCGCACGATCGCGCGCACGGCACGCAGGTTCATCGCCGGGCCTCCCCGCCCGCCGGTGCGCCGTGGCTCGTGCCGTCGAACGCGTCCCTGGACGCGTGGGCTGGTGCCGCGCCCGGCCCGCCGTGCACCTCGCCGGCGGACGGCTTCCGCCGCTTCCCGTGCAGCGCGAAGTAGACGTCCTCGAGGTCCGGCAGCTCGCGCTCGACGGCGTACAACCTGACGCCGCCCGCCACGAGCGTCGCGACCGCCTCGGCCACCGCCTCGGCGTCGCGCGCGACGCCGGACACCAACAGCGCCCCGCCGTCGGCTGGCGCATCGGTCGCCGCGACCCCCGGCTCCGCGACGACGCCACCCCAGCCATCGAGGGCGCTCAGCCGCGCGGCGACGTCGACGTCAGCCGGCGCCGACGCCACGAAGCGCACGCGCACGCCCGCGCCGAGGCCGGCCGCCAGGGCCGCGGGGGCACCGGCGGCCACCACGCGGCCATGCTCCAGCACCACCACCCGGTCACAGAGCGCCTGGGCTTGGGCCAGGTCGTGGGTGCAGAGAATCACGCTGCGCCCCTCGCCGCGCAGCCCGCGGACGCGGTCGGCCACGGCGCGGGCCGCGACGGGGTCGAGGCCGGCGGTGGGTTCGTCGAGGAACAGCAGCTCGGGGTCGTGTAGCAGCGCCCGCGCCAGGGCCAGCCGCTGCCGCATGCCGCGGCTGTAGGTGCCCACCTTGCGATCGGCGGCCTCCGCGAGGTCGAACGACGACAGCAGCTCGTCCACCCGCTGGCGCACGCGCGCGACCGGTACCCCGTACAGGTCGGCGAACGTCGTCAGACCCGCGCGGCCGCTCAGGCGGTCGTCGACCGCCGGCGTCTCGGTGCTCACCCCCACGCGACGGCGGACGGCCACCCCGTCCACGCTCGGGTCGAGGCCGAACACGCGGGCCGAGCCGGAGGTGGGCGCGAGCACGCCGGCGAGCAGGCGCACGGTGGTGGTCTTGCCCGCACCGTTGTGGCCCAGCAGGCCCACCACCTCGCCACGGGCCACGGTGAGGTCGAGGGCGTCGACGGCGCGAACGGTGCCACCCTCCGAGGGGAACTCGCGCGTCAGCGCCCGGGTGACGACCACGGGTTCGGCCATGCGCACATGCTATGCGGCGCCGGCTCAGCGGCCAGGGACAGACGCCAGGGCGTGAACTCGGCCGCGGACGCCGCCTCGCAGGGCGCCTACGATGGGTGGGCGTGGACCCGAGCCCCATACCCCCCGGCGATCATCGCCTGGCCCCCGCGGCCACGCGTCCGTGGGGCGCCCACGTCCTGTTGATCGCCCCCAGGGGCGATCCGCTGGAGGGGGCGTTGCGCCGGGCACGGCCGCCGCTGGCCGGCCTGCGGCGGATCGACGGCGACGGAGCGATGGTCGACGGGATGCTGCGCGGCAGCGACTGGGACGCGGCGGTCGTTGCCGTCACCGACGCGCGCACCACCGGCGACACCCTGGCGCAGCTGCAGGAGCACGACCCCCGGCTCCCCGTCCTGCTCGTCGTCGACGAGGCCGCCGCCGACGCGGTGGCGGCATGGCGGGCCTTGGGGGCTCGGCTGGTCGTGGCTCGTGACGCGACCGCGGACGTCGCGGCCGAACTGTACACGCTGCTCCGTCGCGCGCCGGAGGCGCCGCGGCCCCCGCGGCCGTACGACGTCGAGGACGCCCAACGGCTGACCGAATCGCTCGCCGCGCTGCTGCGGGCGGCGATGGAGCCCACCCTGGAGGAGGCACTGACGCGCACCGTCGACGTCATGCGGCAGGCCGTGGGCGCGGCGTGGGCCGAGACCTGGCTGCACGCGCCGGTGGGCAGCGGCGCGCCGGCGGGAAGCGGCGCGCCATCGCACGGCTCCGCGCCCGGCGGCATGCCGACCGCCGGCCCGTACGCCGCGGAGGACGCCGCTCTGCGGCGCCTGAGCGAGCCGATCGCCGGCAGCGGCAGGGCGCCGGAACCCCTGCTTCGTTGGGCGCTGGACCGCGGCGTCGCCGTCGGCATCTCCGACCTGGGTCCCGCCGGTGGCGAGGTCTGGATCCATCGCCGGCGGACCCCGTCCGAGGGAGCCCGCACGGCGCGGGGACCGATCCCGGGCCTGCGGTTCCTGCGTCGGCAGCCGGCCTTCGACGCCGGGCTCCGCGCCATCCACGCGGCGCCGCTCCTCGTGGACGACGAGCCGGTCGCCATGCTGCTGTTCGGTTGGCGCGAGGCCGCGCACGAGGCCGAGGGCGCCGCCAGGGTCGACTGGCTGCTCGACTTGTGGGCACCGACGCTCGGCTGGCGCCGCCGGGCGGCGGCGGCGGCCAGCCACGCGCTGCTCGCCGACCACGCGTGGCGCGGCATGACCGACGGGGCGGCGGCCTGCGACGCGGCCGGCCGGCTCTCGCTGCGCACGCGGGCCGCCGACCGCCTCGGCTTCGGGGGGCGCGTCGGCGACGCCGCCGAAGCCTGGCGCGGCGCTTGGCGCCTGACCGACGAGGACGACCGTCCGCTCACCGCGGGCGCCGATCCCCTCTCGCGCGCCCTGGCGGGCGAACGCCTCGCGCGCGCACGCTACGTCGGTGCGTCCTCCACCGGTCGACGACGGCCGATCGCGGTCGACGCCGAACCGCTCACCGACCCGAGCGGGAAGGTCCTCGGCGCGGTGGCCCTGCTGCGCGACGCGTCCTCGGAGGACGCCGTCGCGGCGCTGTCGCAGGCCGCGAGCGAGGGGGTGTTGGCAGAGTTCAGGAACCTGCTCGACCGGGCCGCCGAACTGGCCGCGGCGCTGGGCGAGGCCGCGACCACCGGCGACCTGTGGGAACCACTCGACGGCTTCCTCCGCACCACCACGCCCATGCGCTCCTGGCGGGTCCGCGCCCCGGACGGCAGCGAGATCGCCGCGGGCGGCGGTGCCGCGACGTCCGCGCCAGGCGGCGCCCACCTGATCACCGCGATGCGGCTAGGCGAGCGCGATCTCGGCGCGCTCGAGCTCCATGGCCCCGAGGCGACCGTCTTCGACGAGCGGCACGCGACGGCCGCCCTGACGGCGGCCAACCTGCTGGCGGTCTCGCTCGACCACGCCGCCCTGGTGGTGCGCGAGCGCGACCTGCGACGCCGGGCCGAGGAGTCCTCGCGCCAGACGCGCGCGCTGTTCGACGCGGGCCCCGCGGCGACCGCGCTGATCGCCCTCGACGACGGCGAGCTGCTCGACGTGAACGCCGCCTTCGAGCAGCTCCTCGGCCGCGCGAGCGACGAGCTGCTGGGCACCAGGATCGGCGATCTCGACGCCTGGGTGAACCCGAACGCCTGGCAAGCCCTCCATGGCGAGGCGGCGGCGGGCCACACGGTCCGCGACCGCGAGGTCGCCCTGCGGCACCGCGACGGCGACGAACGGCGTTGCCTGTTCGCCTCCGAACACGCCGAGCACGCGGGCCGGCCAGCGCTCTTGGTGACCCTCCTCGACGTGACCGACCGGCTCCTCCGCGACGCGCAGCTGGGCCAACTCGCGACCTTCCGCGAGGCGCTGATGTCGTTCATCGAGCAGACGCTCGAGCAGGGCTTCGAGGGCTCGTTCTACCAGCGCCTGGTGGAGGCGGCGGTGCGCGCGACGCCCGGCGCCGACGCCGGGTCGCTGTTGGTGCGCGACGAACACGACGCCTACCGCTTCGCCGCGGCCCACGGGTACGAAGGCTTCGACGACGATCCGCTGGGCGACCCGACACGGCCCACCTACGCCGTCGCCGCCACGCTCACGGTGCCCATCCACCTCGACGGACGGCGGGTGGCCACCCTCACGATGGACGCCTTCCGAGATCCTCGCGCGTTCGACGACGCCTCGCACCAGCTCGCCGCCGCCTTCGCGGCCCAGGCGGCCACGCTGGTCAAGCGCCGGGCGCTCGAGCGCGAACTGGAGCGCCTGGCGTACCACGACGCGCTCACCGGCCTGCCGAACCGCACGCTCCTGCGCGACCGGCTCGGTCAGGCGATCGCGCGCAGCGTCCGCAGCGGCCGCGGCGGCGCCGCGATCTTCCTCGACCTCGACAACCTGAAGGTCACCAACGACACCCTCGGCCATGCCGTGGGCGACGCGCTCTTGCGCGCCGTCGCGCAGCGGCTGCGGCTGTCGGTGCGCGGCGACGACACCGTCGCCCGCATCGGCGGCGACGAGTTCGTCGTCCTGCTCCCCGAGGTCCGCGACGCGGAGGCCGCCCGCAAGGTGACCGAGAAGCTCCTCTCGAACCTGCGGGTACCCTTCGACCTCGCGGGCCACGAGGTGCACGCGACGGCCAGCGTCGGCATCGTCCTCTTCCCCGACGACACCGCCGACGCCGACCTGCTGATCCAGCACGGCGACACCGCGATGTACCAGGCGAAGGCCCAGGGCAAGGACCGCTTCCGCTTCTTCACGCGCGACATGAACCGCGCGCTGCTCGAACGCGCGGCGCTCGAGTCGCACCTGCGCAAGGCGCTGGAACGCGACGAGCTCAGCCTGCACTACCAGCCGCGCGTGTCGCTGACGGACGGCCGGATCACCTCGGTCGAGGCGCTCGCCCGCTGGGCGCACCCCGAACGCGGCTGGATCCCGCCGGGCGCCTTCATCCCCGTCGCGGAGGACGCCGGCCTCATCGGGGCCGTCGGCCGCCACCTGCTCGACCTCGCCTGCCGCCAGGCGCGCGACTGGATCGACTTGGGCTGCCCCACGGTCGTCGCGTTCAACCTGTCGGCCAAGCAGCTGCAGGAGCGCGACGTGGTCGCCCTCGTGCAGGACGCGCTGGAGCGCAGCGGCCTGGAGGGACGCTGGCTCGAGCTCGAACTGACCGAGTCGGCCGTCATGCGCAACGTCGAGGAGAACGTCGCCAAGCTCGTCGCGCTGCGGCGGCTCGGGGTGGGGGTGTCGATCGACGACTTCGGCACCGCCTACTCCTCGCTGAACTACCTCAAGCGGCTGCCCGCCTCGGCCCTGAAGATCGACCGCTCCTTCGTCGTCGACCTCGGCGACGATCCGGAGGCCGCCCCCCACGACGCCGGCATCGTGCGGACGGTCGTGGTCCTGGCGCACACCCTCGGCATGGAGGCGATCGCCGAGGGGATCGAGACGCCGGCCCAGCTCGCCTTCCTGCGCGCCCTCGGCTGCGAGCAGGGCCAGGGCTACCTGTTCGCCCGGCCGTGCCCCGCCGAGGAGATCACGCCGCTGCTGCAGCACGGGCGCATCGAGCTCCTCGACGCGTAGGTCCGCAACCGCCGACGCCACGCCCGCCGTCCGGCATCGCCGCTCGTCCACGACGGTGGGCGATGATGCCCCGCATGGACCTCAACCTGCACGGGAAACGCGCGCTCGTCAACGCCGCCAGCCAGGGGCTCGGCTACGCCGTGGCGGAGGCTCTCGCCCAGGAAGGCGCGCGGTTGGCGATCAGCGCCAGGGACGGCAGCGCCACCGCAGCGGCCGAGCGCCTCGCCGCCGCGACCGGCGCCGAGGTGCATGCCTTCGACGCCGACGTCGCGAGCCTCCCCTCGCTCGAGGCGGCGTTCGCTGGGGCCGTCGCCGCGCTCGGCGGGCTCGACGTTCTCGTCAACAACGCCGGCGGACCGCCGCCCGGCGGCTTCGCCGATCTCGACGAGGCGCAGTGGGCGCGCGGCTACGAGCTCACGCTGATGAGCGTGGTGCGGTCGATCCGCCTGGCGTTGCCCGCGTTCGAGGCGGCCGGCGGCGGCCGCGTGCTGACGCTGCTGTCGTCGTCGGTGAAGACGTCGCTGCCGAACCTGCTGCTGTCGAACGTCTACCGGCCCGGACTGCAGGGGCTCATCAAGGCGCTGGCGATCGAATACGGGCCCAAGAACGTGCAGTTCGTCGGGCTCGCCCCGGGACGCATCGCGACCGAACGCACCCGCCAGCTCGACGAGGCCGCCGCCAGGAAGACGGGCAAGACGTTCGAGGAGGTCCGCGCCACGTCGGTCGCCACCATGCCCCTGGGGCGCTTCGGCGAGCCGGCGGAGTTCGGGCGCGTCGGCGCGTTCCTGTGCTCGCCGGCCGCCGCCTACGTCAACGGCTCGGTCGTCCTCCTCGACGGGGGCTCCGTCCGCGCGCTGTAGCGCGGGTGTGGACGCGTCGGACCCTCACCGCACGCGCCGGACCGTCACCGCCCCCACGCCGCCCCGCACGGTCAGCTCGATGCGCTCGTCGGGCGCCGCCGAGGCGTACCCCGGCGTCGTGTAGACGTCGTCGTCGCGCGCGAAGGTCCCGCCGACGTCGACCCGCCCCAGGCCGCTGCGCACCGTCACGCGCGCCTCGACCCCCTCCGGGATGCGCACCGTCGTGGCGCCCACGCCGAGGTCGAACTCGCCCTCGTACCCGCCCCGCTCGGGCAGCGTGACGGTGGTCTCGCCGACGCCGGCGGCGTAGCTGAGCGCCGTGAGGGTCGCCTCCCGCAGGTCGAGCGTGTTGCGCCCCACGCCGGCGTGCACGCGCAGGTCGAGCGGCACGGCCCGGCTCAGCGACAGCGCCCAGCGGCGGGTGTCGCCGGGACCCATGGAGGCGGGACCCGTCGTCTGCGAGGCGATCTCGAGGCGGGCGACGTCGCCGGAGCGCGTCAGCCGCTGGGAGATCGTCTCGCCGCGGCCGGTGTCGATCGTGCCGTCCGCCAGGCTGCCCGGGGGCGCGTCCGCGTCGATCGTCACGTCCCCAACGCCCAGCCTCAGGGTCACCTGGCCGGACCGCGCGCCGTCGAGCGGGTGGGCGACCTCGACGCGCTCGCCGGTGCCGCCAACGCCGGTGAAGGCCCAGATCGCGGCGGCGATCACGGCGACCACGGCGATCTGGAGGCGGAAGCGCCCGCCCGTCAGCAGGTCGGCGCCGACGGCGATCAACACGACGGGCCACAGCGACAGCAGCCGCCCGAGCAGGCCCACGCTCAGCCAGCCGAGGTTGGCCGCGAGCAAGACGACCCCGGCGACGATCAGCAGGTAGGGCCAGGCCGATCGTGCGGCTGACGAGGGCGCTGGCGAAGGGCTTGGGGGTGTGGGGGTGGACATCGCGGACCTCCTTGCGAACCTACATGCTAGCGCCGGCGCCGGCCGACGACCAGGGATGGCGACGGGCGCTACGATGGCGAGAAGACGAGAGGAGACCACGATGCCCGAACCCCTGACCGTCCGCGAACGGCGCGAGGTGGCGCCCTTCCGCGCTGTGGAGCTGCGTTACTTCGGTCAACTGCACCTGCATCAGGGCGCGGAGACCGGACTCGAGATCGAGGGCGACCCGGACGTGGTGGCCAAGGTCCACACCCGCGTCGAAGGCGGCACGCTGATCCTGGAGATCGGCGAGACCTGGCTCGAGCGGCTCACCTCCGGCGTGTTGCTCATCGCCCACCGGCCGCTGCACTACCACGTCACCACACCGGATCTCGAGCGCATCGCGGTCAGCGGCACCGGCAAGGTCGACGCCGCGGCGCTGCGCAGCGAGCGGCTGGAGATCAACGCCTCCGGCACGGCCGACATGCGGCTCGCGGGCGTCGACTGCGACGAGCTGGCGGCCACCATCAGCGGGCGGGGCAGCTTCGATCTCGCGGGCCGCGCCGACCGGTTGCACGTGCGCGTGTCGGGCTCGGGCGACATCGACGCCGGTGAGCTGGCGGCCGCCGAGGCCGAGGTGCGCATCAGCGGCCAGGGCAACGCCACCGTGCGCGTACGCGAACGGCTCGACGTCCGCGTCAGCGGCGTCGGCGAGGTGCGCTACCACGGCGCCCCCACGGTCACGCAACGCATCAGCGGCGCGGGGTCCGTCAAGCAGCTCACGCCCGGGTAGCCCACGGGCCGCTCACCCCTCGCTGGCCCAGGCGCGCAGCGCGCCCAGTCGTGGCGTCTTCTTGTTCTGGTGCCGGTGCATCCGGCGCAGGACGTCCGCCAGGCTGCGCACGGCCTCCTCGGCGTAGGGGCCCTTGTTGAGCATGACGCACTCGGCGCGCTCGCCCATCGCCGCGTCGGTGACCTCGGCACGCGTCGGCACGCCGCGCTTGGCCATCGCCTCGAGCACCTGCGTGGCCCAGATCACGGGCACGTGGGCCGCCTCGCACAGCCACAGCAGCTCCTCCTGCACCTCGGCCAGGCGCTCGAAGCCCAGCTCGACCCCCAGGTCGCCGCGCGCGATCATGACCGCGGTCGGGCCGCGCCGCAGGGCGTGCACGATCAATGAGGGCAGTGCGCGCACGGCCAGGCGCGTCTCCACCTTGAGCACCAGCGCCGGCGGCGGCCCCTCGCGCAGGGCGGGTGGCGGCCCCGCGAGCATGGCCGCCATGGCGTCGTGCAGCGCATCGATCTCGGCGGGGCGCTGCACGAACGAGAAGCCGATGGCGTCGGCGATGCCGAGCGCGTGGGGTAGGGCGGCGAGGTCCTCGGCGGTCGGCACCGGCAGGTCGATCTCGGTCTCGGGGAAGTTGACGCCCTTCTCCAGCCGCAGCCGCTGGCCCTTGCGTCCGACGTGCTCCACCACGACCCGCACCGCCGTGCCGACCGGCGCGCCGTCGGCCCTGGCGGTCGCCAACTCGACGACGTGGCCGCCGATCTTGCCGTCGTCGAACCACACCTCCTGACCGAGCTGCACCTGCTCGAGGATGGCCGGTAGCGTCACCTCGACGCGTGGCAGCGCGTCGGGCGAGCCGGCCCGGCTGCCCGGCGGCACCAGCCAGAACGCGTCGCCGAGCTGCTGGCGCGCCTCCGGGACGCCGCCCGCGAGGCGCATCTTCGGGCCCGCGAGGTCGACCTCGACGGCGACGTGCCGCCCCAGGTCGGCCGCCGCGGCCCGCACGTGGCTCGCCATCGCGGCCCAGTCGTCCGGCGTGTCGTGGGCGGTGTTGATGCGCACGGCGTCGGCGCCGGCGGCCACCAAGCGGCGGCCGACGTCGGGGTCGTGGGCGGCGTTCGATGGCAGGGTCGCCAGCACCCGCACCCGACGGTCGGGCGGCGGGGGGCCGAAGACCCCACGGGCGCGACGCTCGATCAGGCCGTCGCCGGCGCGCAGCGACTCGGCGGTGGGCGGCGCCGGGCCGTCGACGCGCCGGGCCAGCGCCGCCAACGCCGACCCGACCGCGTCGAGCTGCGGGCCGACGCGCGCCTCGGCCCGCCCCAGCGACGACAGGCCGAGGAGGATGAGGTCCTGCTGCAGGTCGTGGAGGTCGTGCCGGCGGAGCGCCAGGTAGCGAACGAGGTTGGCCGCGCTGGCGCGCACCTCGGGGTCGGCCCCGGCCAGCGGCCAGCCGGGGAACGCCGTGCGCACCTGGCGCTCCACGTCCTCGCGCAGCGCCAGCACGCGGTCGAGCAGGGCGGATGGATCCGGGCCAGCGGCCATGGGCCCTCCTGGGGTCGATCCTCGAAAACCCATTGGTAGCACGCCGGCGTCAGGACGGCGTCAGGCCGGCCCGCCGACCCGCCGCCGAGGGTGCGACAATGGTGGCCACGGACCCGGTCGTCGCCGTCCTGGTGCGGGGTCCAGCGTCCCGCGACGCCCGTGCTAGCGTGGCCGCATGCACACGCTGCGGGACAAGGTGATCGTCATCACCGGCGCTGGGGGCGCGATCGCCGGCGCCGTGGCAGAGGCCTTCCGGGAGGCCGGCGCGCGGCCGGCGCTGATCGACCGCGAGCTGGTCCGCATCCAGGGTCGCGCCGCCTCCTACCGGACGGCCGCGGTGGAGAGCGACCTGGCCAGCCAGGCGGAGGCCGAGCGGGCGATCGGCGAGGTGATCGCCCACCACGGTCACCTCCACGGCCTGGTGCACCTGGTCGGCGACCGCGCCGGCGGTCCGGTGGGCGCGATCGACGAGGCGACCTTCGACCAGCTGTTCGACAGCAACGTCCGCACCCTCTTCCTCACCACCAAGGCGGTGCTGCCGCACCTCGTGGCCCAGGGCGAGGGCTTCATCGGCGGGATCGCCAGCAAGGGCGCCTGGGTCGGCGGCGTGGCCGGCGGCGCCGAGGGCGCCGCCGTGTTCGCGGCGGCGAAGAGCGCCGCGGCCGCCTACCTGTTCGCGCTCGACGAGGAGCTGCGCGGCACCGGCGTCCAGGTCAGCATCTGCTTCCCGATGGGCGCGGTCGACACCGAGGCGAACCGGCGCGAGCTCGGCCGCGAGCGGGCGTCCCAGCTGATCGAACCCTCCGTCATCGGCGCGGCGTTCGTCGCCGCAGCCCGCTCGGGACAGGGCGGCCGCCTGCTCGAGATCCCGGTCCACCCGCCGGGCTGACGCCGTGGATCCGGCCATCCGCACGCTGCTCAAGCGCGAGGAGAGCTACGCCGTCCACGCGCTCCTGTACCTGCACGAGCACCCGGGCGCGCCGGCGGCCCGCGTGGCGGCGGACCTGCAGACCCCGGCGGCCTTCACCGCCAAGGTGCTGCAGCGGCTGGTGAGCACCGGCCTGGTCGAGGCCAAGCAGGGCCGCTCGGGCGGCGTCCACCTCCGCGTGCCGCTCGACCGACTGACCTTGCTCGACGTCATCGAGGCGATGTCCGGCACGGTCATCATGGACACCTGCGAGACGAAGCCCGCCTGCCCCACCCAGCAGCGCACGGGCCACTGCCGGCTCAACACCGCCTGGGTGGGCCTGACGCTGCAGGTCCGCGGCGCGCTGCGGGCCGTGTCGCTGGCCTCGCTCGTCGACCCGCCCGCGGGAGCCTGAACGACCCGCGCGGCGCTGCGGGCCGTGTCGCCGGCCTCGCCCGTCGACCCCCCAGCCCCCGGCCGAACGGCGTACGCTGCGCGGCGCCATGACCGCCGCACCAGCGACCCGCGCGAGCGTCCCGCTCTTCCTCACCTTCACCGCCGGGTACTTCCTCAGCTACTTCCTGCGCTCCGCCAACGCCGTCCTGGCGCCGGACCTGCAGCGCGACGTCGGGCTCGGTCCCGCCGACCTGGGCCTGATGACCGCGCTGTTCTTCGCCGCCTACGCCACGGCCCAGCTGCCCGTGGGCCTCGCGCTCGACCGCTGGGGCCCCCGCGGCGTGGCCTCGAGCCTGATGTCGCTCGGGGTCGTCGGCGCGCTGCTGTTCGCCGTCGGCACCACGCTGCCCACGCTGGCCGTCGGCCGCGTCCTGCTCGGCGTGGGGACCGGCAGCGTGCTGCTGGCGGGGCTCAAGGCCTTCGCCCTGTGGTGGCCGCCGCAGCGCTTCGCCACCGTCTCCGGCGTCTACTTCGCCTCCGGCTCGCTCGGGGCCCTGCTCGCCTCGTCGCCGCTGGCGTGGGCCAACGCCGCGTTCGGTTGGCGCGCCACGTTCGTGGCGGCGGCGCTGGCGGTGGCCGCCGTCACCGCCCTCATCTGGTGGCGGACGCCGGCGGTACCAGCCCGTCGACGCCGGGACGCGCACTCGGCGTCGACCGCGCCCGACCCGCCGCTCACCGGCTCCACCTACCTGGCCCTCGCCAGCGTCATGCTCCTCGGCGCCGCCCACACCGGTCCGGTGCTCGCCTTCCAGACCCTCTGGGGAGGCCCCTACCTCTACGACGGCTTCGGCGCCGACGCGGCGACGGCCGGCCGCTTCCTGCTCACGCTCTCGCTCGGCGTCAGCCTGGGCTACGTCTCCTCGGGGGCGCTGGCCGACCGCCTGGGCCTGCGACGCGTGACGCTGGCGACCGCGCTCGCCTTCGCCGCCGTGCAGCTGGCGCTGGCCGCCGTCGTGCCCGGCGCCACGCCGCTGGCGTGGGTGCTGCCGCTCTACGCGCTGCTCGGCTTCACCGGCGGCTTCTGCGTGCTGGCGCTGTCGAACGCCCGCGCGCTGCTCGGCGTCGCCCGCTCCGGGCGCGCCACCGGCTTCGTCAACGCCGGCAGCATCGGCGGGGTCTTCGCCCTGCAGTGGGCGATCGGCCTGGTGGTCGAGGCCGTCGGCGGCCCGCAGGGCTACCGGCTCGCGCTGCTGGGCACGGGGGCGATCACGCTCGCCGCCGCGCTCTTCCACGCCTGGGCGCGCGCCAGGGTCGCCGCGGCGAACGTTTAACGCAGACCGGCGATGGCGGCGGCCGCGTCGTCGTGGAAGACGACGATGGTCGTCAGGCCCGCGAGCTCGAACACCTCGCGCACCTGCGGCTGCGCGGCCGCCACGGCGAGGTCGCCGCCGGCGGTGCGGGCGGCCTTGACGCCGGACAGGATCGCCCGAAGGCCGGCGCTGCTGACGTAGCTGACGCCCGCGAGGTCCACGACCACGCGCGGCTCGCCGCCCGCGACCGTGGCCTGCAGCGCCTCGGCCAGCCGCGGCGCCGTGACGGCGTCGACCGAGCCGGCGACCTCCACGACCGCCGCGCCGTCCCCGGAACGGGTCTCGAGCTCGAACGACCTCATGCGGCTCCTCCTCGCGCTGCGCCGCCGGACGCCCTGGCGCCCGCGTCTCCGCCGCGCACGCGCAGCGTCAGGATGTTCGGGCGGCCGCCGCCGGCGTCACCGGGGTGGTACGCGACGGCGTCGGTCAGCTCGCGGATCAGGTGCCAACCGAGCCCGCCGACGCGGCGCAGGTCCCAGTCGCTGTCGAGGTCGGGCGGTGGCGCGTCGTCCGGGCCGAACGGCGTGCCGTGGTCCTGCAGCGTCACCACCGCCACGTCGCCCTCGACGTCGGCGGTCAGCGTGAGGTCACCCGGCTCGCGGCGGGTGGCGTAGCCGTGCTCGACGACGTTGACGATCGCCTCCTCGAGCACCAGCTTGAGGCGGTGGGCGTGGTCGCGATCGAGCCCGTAGCGCTCGGAGATCAGGTCGACGAACCCGAGGAACACGGCCAACTGGGCCTTCTTCGCGGGTTTGGTCATGGTCATCGCCGGCATGGAATCACCCCAACCCGAGCAGGCGCTCGGCGGTCTCGAGGAGAGCGTCAGGATCGAAGGGCTTCGTGAGGTAGAGGTGGGCGCCGACGTCGGCGCCCCGCTGCCGGTCGGCCTCCTGGCCCTTGGCGGTGAGCAGCACCACCCGGACGTGCGCCAGGTCGGGATCGGCGCGCACGGCCGCGCACACGTCGTAGCCGTTCATCCTGGGCATCATCACGTCGAGGAAGGCGACGTCGGGGCGCTCGCGGCGGATGCGCTCCAGCGCCGCCGCGCCGTCGGCTTCCATGAGCAGTTCGACCCCGTCGTCCTCCAGGGTCTCCAGGGTCTGCTGCAGCAGCGTTCGGATGTGCGGCTCGTCGTCCGCGATGAGCAACTTCGGCACCGCGTTCCTCCCTCGTGCCCTTCGGCGTCGCCGTGGAGCATAACCGGTCACCCCACACGGGGCGGGGTGCCGAAGCGCGCGACCACCAGGGTGCAGTCGTCGTGGGTGGGGGCGTCCGCCACGAAGGCGTCGAGGGCCGAGCGCACGGCGTCGAGCACCGCCTGGGCGTCGGCGCGCCGGTGCGCCGACACGATCTCCAGCAGGCGCCCCTCGCCGAACTCGTTGCCGTGCGGATCGCGCGCCTCGGTGACGCCGTCGGTGAAGGCGACGAGCAGGTCGCCCTGCGCCAGCGTGACGACGCCCTCGCCGTAGGGGGCGTCGGCGTCCCAGCCGACCAGGATGCCCGTGCGCGGCAGCCGCTCGACGCGGCCGTCGGCGCGCAGCACGATCGGCGGGTTGTGGCCGGCGTTGACGTAGCGAACCTCGCCGTCGGGCCGCAGCACGCCGTACCACAGCGTGACGAACATGCCGTCCGAGGCGTCGAGGGCAGCGAGGCGGTTGGTGTCGGCGACCGTCTGCGACGGCGTGCGGCCGCCGGTCGCCGCGGCCCGCAGCAGGCTGCGGGTGACGGCCATGAACAGCGCCGCCGGCATGCCCTTGTCGGCGACGTCGGCCACGACGACGCCCAGCGCGTCGCCGACGGGAAGCAGGTCGTAGAAGTCACCCGAGACCTCGCGGGCCGGCCGCCAGAAGCCCGCCACGCTCCAGTTCGCGACGGCGGGCGTCTCCCGCGGCATCAGGCGCGCCTGCACCGTGTAGGCCAACCGCAGCTCCTGCTCGAGCCGCTCCTGGGCCAGGGCGCGCTGGTGCAGCCGCGCGTTGTCGAGGAAGGCCGCCGCCTGGGTGGCCAGGGCCGTCAGCAGCTTGAGATCGCCGGCGGCGAACACGGCGTCGTCGCCCGCGCGCGTCAGCCACACGCCGCCGAGGCAGGCCTCGCGCGCCATCATCGGGGCCCACAGCAGGTGCTCGGGCGCGCCCGGTCCGGCCGCCACGATGGCGGGGAGCTCGGGGTCGGCCAGCCGCGCGCGCAGCCCGGCGCCGTCCGACGGGGCCGCGGACGGGCCCTCGACGACGATCCGCTCGCGGGCGCCGGGCGCCCCGTCGCCGTCCGCGTCGGCGAGCCACACGCCGCCGCCGTCGCCGTCGATGACGCCGCGCGCCTCCGCCAGCACCCGGCGCGGCACGGCGGCCGGGTCGAGGGTGCCGGCGAGCGCGTCCCCGACGCGGTAGAGCAGGTGGATCTCGCGGTAGCGCTCCAGCGTCTCGCCCGCCATCGCACGCTGGGCGTGGGCGGCGGTCAACGCGCGCCGCAGCGCGCCGAGGAGAACCTCGACCGCCGCCTCCTCGGCGTCCGTCCGCGGCGCCGGATCGATCACGAGCAGGCCGACCTCGACCGCGTCGATGGCCAGCGGCCACGTCCGCGCGACCCCCGGCTCGTGCCACGCCTCGCCGACGGCCTCGGCGTGCAGCTCGCCGTCGGCCCGGCGCAGGCGCATGCGGGCGGCGGGCAGCAGGCGCCCGAAGGGCGCGAGGAGCTCCGCGGCCGCCCGCGCCGGAAGCAACCGACGCAGGCTCGCGCGCTCGACCCCGACCGCGCTCACTGGATGAGCACCAGCGGGACCCCGGCGTCGCGGACGCGGTCGGCGAGGGTGCTCTCGCGGGCGAGCGACGCGGCGGCCAGCAGCAGGTCGGGCCGGGCGGACGGCGGCCGCCGGAGCGCCGCCACCGCCGCCTCGGCATCGGCGAGCCGCTCGATCTGGTAGCCGGCCTCGCGCAAGGCGGTCGTCACCCGCTCGGTGTGGCGGCGGTCGTCGTCGGCGACGCCGTCGGGCGCCACCACGGCGACGCGCGTCCCGGAGGCCACGTCGCGCAACAGCGCGTCGACCTCGCCCACCAGCGCGCGGACGTCGACCGGCTTGGTGAAGTAGCGCTCGACGCCCAGGCGCAGCCCGCGCTCCGGGTCGTCCACGACGCTGAGGATCATCAGCGGGATGCGCGCGGTCTCGGGATCGCCCTTGAGGACGGCGGCGACGTCGAAGCCGGACAGTTCCGGCATCATCACGTCGAGCACGACCAGGTCGGGGCGCCGTTGGCGAACGGCGTCCAGGGCCGCGCGGCCGTCGGCCGCCTCCACCACCGCGTGCCCGGCCTCCTCGAGCTCCTGCCGCAGCAGCCCTCGCACCCGAGCGTCGTCGTCGACCACCAGCACCGTCGCGGCCGACGCCGCGTCGCCCTCGCCGACCGCGCGCGTCCGCTCGACCAGCGAGGCCACGCGCTGGCGCAGGGTCGCCGCGCTCGCTCGGACCGGCGAACCCACCCCGCCCGCGCGCCCCTGGGGCGTCGCGCCCGCGGAGGCGATCGCCGGCGCCCCGGCGGCCGGGCCCTCGGGCGCGGCCCAGGATCCCGTGTCGCTGGCGAGACGAGCGTCGCTCGGGGGGCCCGCGTCGCTCGGGGGGGCCGCGTCGCTCGCGGGAACCCCGTCGCTCGCGGGGAGCGCGACCTGCTGGGACGGCGACAGCGGCACGAC
>JAABRV010000041.1 GCA_011390735.1 Trueperaceae bacterium
CCGGCGACATGCGCCTGGGCGCGTTCGCGGTCGAGCGCGGCATCGCCGCCGAGGAGGAGATCGCCTCGGTGCGCATGGTGGCCGGCACCTTCGACCTCGCGCTCGGTGACGCGGTGCCCGACGATCGCTACCTCCGACCCCTGCTCAGCGGCTCGTTCCCGCTGGCGTTCATGATCGGCAACGAGTTCGTCGTCGACCGCGAGGGCGTGCGCTACGCCGTCGCCGTCCTCCACCCCTACCAGGACCGTTGCGGCAGCGACGCGTTCGACCCCCTGCGCGACGTGCGCTACGCCAGCACGATCCCCGAACTGCCCGACTTCGGCGGCTTCTACAACCTCGTCTACGTCAGCGATCCGATCGTGCTGCAGGCGACCGCCGCGGACTTCCCGCTCCAGCGCGGCTGGAACCTGGTGCTGAGCCGCTTCGACGGCGGGCGCCTGGTGTACGAGGTCGCGACGACGGTCGAGCTCGTCGTCGTCACGACCGGTCCGACGAGCGACGCGCAGGACCTCCTGCCCTGCCCCTGAGTCGACGAGGGTCCGCTCGGCGTCGGCCGTGAAGGACGGCCGCCTCGGCGGCCGTGGCATCATGGCGTCATGGAACGCATCGATGGCCGCGCCGACGGCGCCGGACTCCGCGTCGGGCTGGTCGCGGCCCGCTTCAACGACCTGATCGTCGACCGTCTCCTCGAGGGCGCCCTGGGCGCCTTGCGGCAGCACGGCGTGGACGACGACGACATCGTCGTCGTGCGCGTGCCCGGCGCGGTCGAGGTGCCGCTGCTGGCGCAGGTGCTGGCCGACCGCGACGACATCGACGCCGTGGTGGCGCTCGGCTGCGTCATCCGCGGCAGCACCAGCCATTACGACCACGTCTGTTCGATGGTGGCCAGCGGCATCACCCGCGTCACCCTCGACGCCTCCAAGCCGGTGATCTTCGGGGTCCTCACGACCGAGAACCTCGAGCAGGCCTTCGATCGCGCCGGCGGCAAGCTGGGCAACAAGGGGGCGGAGGCCGCGGCCGCCGCCATCCTGACGACCACGGCATTGCGGGCCGCCCGCGCCCACGCCTGACCGGCGGCGGCCGGTCGTAGGAGTCCCATGCGTCCTTGGCAGTGGCTCGTCCCCGTCACGACCGTCGCGACCATCGCCGTGAACGGCCTGGCGAACGCGCTCCCCATCGCCGGGCGGCTCACCGGCGAGATCTCGGATGCGTTCCCGGTCGTCATCACGCCCGCGGGCTACGTCTTCGCGATCTGGGGCGTCATCTACCTCGGGCTGGCGGCCTACGCCGTATGGCAGTCGCTGCCCGCCCAGGCGACGAACCGCCGCGCACGGGCGATCGCCGTGCCGGTGGCGGTCGGCAACCTCGCGAACCTCGTGTGGATCCTGTTGTGGCACCACCTCTGGATCGGCACCAGCCTCGTCGCGATGCTCGTCCTGCTCGTCACGCTGATGCTCGTCTACCTCCGCTTGCGGCCGCGGCCGGGCACCAGCCTGGCCGTGGGCGAGGTCACCCGGGTGGAGCGCATCCTCGCCCGCGGCACCTTCTCCGTCTACCTCGGCTGGATCACCGTCGCCACCGTCGCCAACGTGACCATCGCGCTGTGGGACGCCGGCGCTCAGCAGCGCTTCCTCGGGCTCCCGCCCCAGGCCTGGGGCGTCGTCGCCCTGCTGGTGGCCACCGCCCTCGGGGCGCGCATGCTGCTGCGCTACCGCGACCTGGCCTACGCGGCGGTGCTGGTGTGGGCCTTCGTGGGCATCGTGGTCGCGCAGTCGTCGTCGGTGTTCGTCGCGGCGACCGCCGTCGTCGGCGCGCTGGCCCTGGCCTACCTCGCGCTCACCACGGCGCAGCGTCCGAAGGGGGCCGCCACGGCGTGAGCGACGAACCACGACGCTCGTACACCGGCCGGGAGATCGTCCTGGAGCTCTTTCCCGCCACCCCCGACCGGTTGATCCCCCAGGCCAGCGCGTACACCGTCGAGCGCGACGCGGACGACGCGGGCGTGGTGGTGCGCGAACGCGGCAACGGCCGCGAGCTGCTGCGGCTCGCGCCCGTCGAGCGCCACAACCGGCGTTCCCTGCAGCTCTGCTGCGACCTGTGCCAGTGGTCGGGCAACTCTCGCGACCTCCGCTTCCTGCGCGCCGAGGTGCCGGGCGCCGAGGGCCGGCGCTGGCGCTACCTCACCGCCTGCGTCGACGTCGAGGCGTGCGACGCCCGGCGGCTGGACGACGTCCGCATCGACCGGCTGCTGACGCATGACTGAGCCCGCCCACGTCACCCTCGTGGCCGGCGGCGCCCAGGGCATCGGCCGGGCCGTGACCGCCGAGCGGCTCGCGGCGGGCGGCGCGGTCGTCGCGCTGGACATCGACCCGCTGGCGCTCGACGACCTGGCGGCCCGCGCCGCCGAGACCGGTGGCCGCGACCGCCTCGCCGCGGTGGCCGGGGACGTCGCCGACGAGGGCGACGTCGGCCGCGGCGTGGCACGCGCGATCGACGCCTTCGGGCGGCTCGACGCCGTCGTCGCCGTGGCCGGGATCAGCGCGTTCGTCCCGCTGAGCGACCTCGACCCAACCACCTGGCGGCGCGTGCTCGACGTCAACCTGACGGGCGCCTACCTCCTGGCGCGGGCGGCGGCCCCGCATCTCGCCGCGGCCCGCGGCGCGATCGTCACGATCGCCAGCACCCGCGCGCACCAGAGCGAGCCGCACGGCGAGGCCTACGCGGCCTCCAAGGGCGGCCTCCTCGCCCTGACCCACGCCCTGGCCGTCAGCCTCGGCCCGGACGTGCGGGTGAACGCCGTCAGCCCCGGCTGGATCGAGGTCCGCGACCGGCGTCGACGCGGCGCGGGGCAGGCCGTGTTGCACAGCGACGCCGACCGCGAGCAGCACCCGGTGGGCCGCGTGGGCGTCCCGGAGGACGTGGCGGCGGCGGTCGCCTACCTGCTGTCGCCGGCGGCCGGCTTCGTGACCGGGCAGGAGATCGTCGTCGACGGCGGCATGAGCGTGCGCATGCGCTACGCGCCGTAGGCCGCCGCGGGCGGCGGGGCCGCCGCGTCGTCGACCGGGTTCCGCGGCGTGCGGGCCCAGATGAGCGTCAGCAGCAGGGCCAACAGCAGCAGCGCGATGCCCAGCCGACGCGCCGCCGGGCTGCGTCGGCGCCAGCGGCCGAAGACCGTCCACACCTCTGCGGGGCGCTGGCGCTCGGGCGGGGTGGGCATGCGGTCAGCCTACCGTCCGTGCCGTGAGGTCCTTCGTTCGCGCCGGGTCGTCGAGCTGCTGGGCGCCGACCCCGCGATAGGCTGGCGCATGCCGATCGAGGACGACCTGGTCCAACGCACGCTCGCCGAGCTGTCGGCCGCCCTGACGCGGCTGGAGCGGCGGCCCGACCCCGCCGCCGTCGACGCGGCGCGCGAGCTGCTCGACCGCGCCTACCGCCGCCACCTCGGCGTCGCCGGCGAGGTCGTGCGCCGACTCCCCAGCGACCAGCTGCTGGCGGTCATCTCCACCACCGGGCGCGTCGACGGCGAGCGCGCCTTCCTCACGGCCGCCCTCATCGAGGTCGACGCGGCGATGCCGGGCGGCGAGGGCGCGGCGGTCGGCGGGACTCGGCGGCGCCACTCGGCGGCGGCCCCACGCGGGCGCCGGAGCTGCGGCTGCGGGCCCTCGACCTCTACACCGAGGCCGGCGTCGCCAGGGTCGGCGTCGCCGACCTGCCCGAGCGCGTGCGGCGCGTGCGCGCCGCGCTGCTCGACCACGTGCTGCCCGAGGCCAGCTACGGGCGTCTGCTGCGCTACCTCGTGCACGGCGGTCGCTTCGCGGTCGCCGAGGACCTGCTGTTCGAGTGGCTCGAGGAGCACGGCGCCACCGCCGCCCTGCGCGCGGCCGGTGAGGGGCTGTACGACGACCTCGAGGCCGAATCGGACGAGCGCCTGCTCGCGGGCGAGCTGCCGCGCGACGAGCTCGCCGAGGGCCGCGCGATGTTCCGGCGCAGCTGCGCCGGCTGAGCGGTAGGCTCGGGCATGGCCAGCGAGCCGCGCATCACGTCCGCGCGCCCCGGCGGGGTGGCTTCCGCGCGCACGGGCGGGGTGGCTTCCGCCCGCACGGGCGGGGTGGCTTCCGCCCGCACGCGCGCGATGCCCGAGAGCGTGTTCGCGCACATGGACGCCGCCAAGGCCGCCGCGCGGGCGGACGGGCGCGACGTCATCGACCTGTCGATCGGCTCGTCCGACCTGCCGCCGCCGCCCGAGGCGCTCGCCGCGCTGCGCGACGCCACCGCCGACCCCACCACCTACGGCTACTGCCTCGCGAGCGGCTCGCGGCCGCTGCGCGAGGCGGCCGTGCGCTGGCACCGCGAGCGCTTCGGCGACCCGCCGGGCGGGGCGCTCGACCCGGACGCGCACGCGCTGCAGCTCATCGGCTCGCAGGAGGGGCTCGCTCACCTGCTGTGGGCGGTCGCCGATCCTGGCGACGCCATCCTGCTGCCCGACCCCGCCTACCCCTCGTACTTCGGGGCGGTCGCGGTCGCCGGGCTCGAGGCGATCCCGCTCCCGCTGCGCGAGGCGCACGGCTTCCTACCGGACCTCGACGCCGTCGCTCCCGGCGACGCCGACCGCGCCCGCGCGCTGGTGCTCAACTACCCCAACAACCCCACGGCCGGGGTCGCGGACGAGGCCTTCTTCGACCGCGCGGTCGCCTTCTGCCACCGCCACGGCCTGCTGCTGATCCACGACTTCCCCTACGTCGACACGGTCGACGGCGAGGCCTGCGCCCCGTCGGTGCTGGCGCGGCCGGGCGCGCTCGAGGTCGCCATCGAGCTCTACTCGGCGAGCAAGAGCTTCCACATGGGCGGCTTCCGCATCGGCTGGGCGCTCGGGCACCCCGGGGCGATCGCCGCGCTGGCGCGCGTCAAGAGCGCCGTTGACTTCAACGCCTACCTGGGCATCCAGCGCGCCGCGGTGGCGGCCCTCGCGCGGCCGCGCAGCGCGGCCCGGCGCGACGCCCTGGTGTTCGCCGCCCGCCGCGCCGCCCTCGTGGCCGCCCTCGCCGAGGTCGGCTGGGCGCTGACCGCGCCGCCCGCGGGCATGTACCTGTGGGCGCGCATCCCGGCCTCGGCGGGCGCCCTCGCCGCCGACTCGCTCGCCTTCTGCGACGCACTGGTGCGCGACACCGGCGTCGCCCTCGCGCCCGGCCGCGGCTTCGGGCCCCACGGCGAGGGCCACGTCCGCTTCGCGCTGGTGCGCGACGCCGAGGCGCTGCGCGACGCGGCGCGACGCGTGGGCGCGTTCCTGACGAAGCCGGGTTGAGCCGCCTCGATCGTGGCGGCGCGGATCAGCGCGCCGCCTGCAGCCGCTCCGCGTACGCCAGCGCCTCCTCGCGCGTGCCCACGTCGCCCAGCGCGCGCGCCTCGGCGATCGCCGCCAGCAGCTCTCCGATGCGCGGGCCCGGGTCCAGGTCCAGCGCCGCCATCAGCGCGCGGCCGTCGACGAGCGGCGCCGGCGGCGGCGGCTCCTCCAGCGCGGCCAGCACCAGGCCGACCCGCTCGCGGTAGCGCCGGCGGGCGGCGGCCGACGCGCCGCGGCCGCGGGCGGCCTCGCGGTCGGCGAGCATGAGCCGCAGCAGATCGGGGAGCAGCGGCCGGAGACGGTGCGCGAAGCGCCGGGCGCCGCGCTCGTCGTCGGGCAGCGGCCGCATGTGGGCGGCCACCAGGCCGTGGACCCGCGCGACCGTGGCCCGCGGGCGCCGCAGCCGGCGCAGCGCCGCCGCGGCCAGCTCGGCACCGACGGCGTCGTGCCCGTGGAAGCGATCGCGCAGCACCAGGCCGTCCTCGGTCACGCCGCCCGGCGTGCGCGTGGGCGGCTTGCCGACGTCGTGCAGCAGTGTGGCCCAGCGCAGCGCGAGATCGGCGTCCGGGAAGGCGTCGGCCAGTTGCTGCAGCGCCTCGAGCTGGTGGCGCAGCACGTCGAGGTGGTGCAGGCCGCCCTGGGCGACGCCGCGGCCGTCCGTCAGCTCCGGCAGCACGGGCGCCAGCAGGCCGAGGTCGTCGAGCGCCGCGAAGGCGCGGCCGGCCACCGGCGTGGCGATCGTGTCGTCGAGCTCGGCGCCCAGGCGCTCCGGGGCGGGGAGGGCGGCGGCGCCGATCGCGTCCGCGTCGCGTGTGCGAGCGGCGTCGAAGGCGCGCGCGAGCTCCTGCACCCAGCCGCGGGTGTGCCGCTCGACGCGGAAGCCGAGCTGGGCCGCGAAGCGCACGACGCGCCACGCCCGCAGCGGGTCGGCCCACAGGTTGTGGCGCGCGACGGCGCGCACCCACCCGCGGCGCAGGTCGGCGAGGCCGCCCGTCGGGTCGACGACCTCGCCGCTGTCGGGCCGGAACGCGAGGGCGTTGATCGTCAGGTCGCGCCGCCGCAGGTCGGCGGCCACCACCGCCGGGTCGCGCGGATCGCCGGGCGGGTCCGGGGCGGCGAGGTCCCAGGTAACGGGGACGGGGTCGCCCGGCGCGCCGTGCCGCGCGGCGGGCTCGTCGTCGCTGGGCAGGGCCCGGGCGCCCGCCGCGCCCCACACCACCCGCCAGTGCCCGCGCTCGGGGTCGAGCGCCACCAGCGAACCGTCCGTGGCGTCCGCCAGCGTGCGCGCGGCGGCCTCCGGATCGCGCACCAGCCAGTCGACGTCGCGGGCGGTCAAGCCCAGATGCGCGTCGCGCACCGCGCCGCCCACCACCACCGCGCCGGCGAGCGGATCGCGGCCGGCGAGGCCGGGCGGGCGCGCCGTACACTGCCGCATGAGCGCGAGCACGGCCGACGGCGAGGGACGGGCGCGGCGGTCCACGGCCCCAGGCTACCCGCCCAGGATCGGCCTCACCGGCAGCGTGGGTGCGGGCAAGTCGAGCGTCGCCCGGCGCCTGGCCGAGCGCGGCGCGTGGGTCATCGACGCGGACGCGCTGGCGCGCCGCGCCACCGAGGACCCCGAGGTGCTCGCCCGCATCGCGGCGGAGGTCGGGCCCGACCTGGTGGTGGACGGACGCCTGGACCGCGCCGCCACGGCCCGACGGGTCTTCGACGATCCCGACGCGCGGCGGCGCCTCGAGGCGATCGTCCACCCCTGGGTGCGGCGCGCCATGGCGGCGGCCGAGGCCGCCGCCATGGCGGCGGCGAAGCCGCCGCCCCTGATCGTGCACGACATTCCCCTCCTGTTCGAGAACGGCCTCGACGCCGGCATGGACGCCACCGTCGTCGTCGACGCGCCCTTCGCGGTACGTGCGGCGCGGCTGGCGGCCCGCTCCGGATTGGACGAGGCCGCGGTCCGGGCGCGCGACGCCGCCCAGCTCGACCCCGCGGTGAAGGCGCGGCGCGCGACCTTCGTCATCGACAACGGCGGCGACGAGGCGGCCCTCGATGCTGCCGTGGCGAAGCTGTGGCCCCGGCTGCTGGCGGCGGCTGGCGCCCGGCCCTGACGCCGGACGACGCGAGGCTTCGCACGGACCCGCCCTGACGCCCCCTGCTAGGCTATGCACAACCCCGAAACCCAGCGGCCCGGACGGGCCGTGGGAGGAGCGACCATGGACCGAGGCACCGGACGCAGCACGTTCCTTCTCGTCGTCGCGCTCTTGCTCGTCTTCGGCGGTGGCCTGATCGCCACCCTGGTGCAGAGCGACTTCGGCGCGGTCCGCGTGACCGAGGTCCGCTTCGCGGTCGACGACGGCCGCATGGTGCACGGCAAGCTGTTCGTGCCGAGCAACGCGTCCGCGAGCGCGCCGGCGCCCGGGGTCGTCGCCATCCACGGGTACATCAACAGCCACGAGACGCAGTCGCCCTACGCGATCGAGCTGGCCCGCCGCGGCTACGTGGTGCTGGCGATCGACCAGCCGGGGCACGGCTACTCCGACCCGCCCGCGTTCGCCGGCGGCTTCGGCGGCATCGACGCGCTCGGCTACCTGCGCTCGCTCCCCTTCGTCGACACCGACCAGATCGTGCTGTCGGGGCACTCGATGGGCGGCTGGGCCTCGCTGATCGCGGCGGCCGTCATCCCGGACGGTTACACGTCGATCGTCGTGTCGGGTTCGTCGACGGGCACCTTCGGGGCGCCCGAGGGCACGCCCACGTACCCGCGCAACCTCGGTCTGGTGTTCGCCCAGTACGACGAGTTCTCCGAGCTGATGTGGCTCACGCCCACCGGTGCCGAGGCGAGGCTCGGCGAGAAGATGCGCACCCTGTTCGGCACCGACGCGCCCGTCGAGGTCGGGCGGCTGTACGGCAGCATCGAGGACGGCACGGCCCGCATGCTCTACAGTCCGGCCGTCACCCACCCGGGCAACCACATCACCACCGCCGGCGTCGCGCCGGTGATCGATTGGGTGCAGCGCACCACCCAGGCGCCGTTCCCGCTGCCGCCCAGCGACCAGGTGTGGTGGTGGAAGGAGGGCGCCACCGCCGCCGCCCTGCTCGGCTTCGTCCTCGCGCTCTTCGCGTTCGCCGGCCTGCTCCTCGAGTCGCGCGCCTTCGCGCCGCTGGCGCAGCGCTCCGCGCCCGCCGCCGGCGCGTCCGGGTTCGGCTGGTGGATCGCGGCGCTGATCGCGGCGGCCGTGCCCGCCGTCACCTACTTCCGGGTGAACGACGAAACGGCGAACTACATCGCCACCGGACCCTGGTTCCCGCAGAGCATCACCACGGGCCTGATGGGCTGGGCGCTGTTCAACGGGGCGATCTCGCTCGTGCTCCTGCTGCTGTGGTACCTCGTGAGCGGCCGCCGCAGCGGGGCCGGCCTCGACACGCTCGGCCTGCGCGTGGGCGGCTTCCTGCGGGCGATCGGCTTCGCCGTGCTGGTGGTCGGCGCCGGCTACGCCCTGCTGGCGCTGTCCGAGGGCCTCTTCCAGACCGACTTCCGCTTCTGGGTCCTCGCCGTCAAGCTGCTGAGCGCCGAGCAGGCCCGGATCGCGCTCGTCTACCTGCTGCCGTTCACCGCCTTCTTCCTCGTCTTCGGCATGGTGCTGCATGGGCAGCTGCGGCCCAAGGGCTCCACCCACGAGGGTGCCGACGCGATGATCGCCAACGCGCTGATCGCCGGCGGCGGCTTCGTCGTGCTGCTGCTGATCCAGTACCTGGCGCTCTTCTCGGGCCAACCGTTGGTGTTCGCCGAGTGGCCGCTGCTGACGATCGTCGCCTTCCAGGTCGTGTTCCTGCTGCCCGTGGCGGCGCTGCTGTCGACCTACCTGTTCGAGCGCACCGGCAGCGTGTGGCCGGGCGCGTGGGTCAACGGCCTGCTGGTCACCTGGTACATCGTCGCGGGGCAGGCCACGCAGGCGGTGCCCTGGAGCCTTCTCTAGCGTCCCGGACGAAGCGCGGGCCCGCACGTCGTGCAGACTCGCGCGGAGCGCAGGCCCGTGTGTAGCGCGAACCCGCGCGGAGCGGCCCGGCACCCCATGGGGGACCGGGCCGCTCCGGCGCTCGACGGGGGATCGCCGCGCGGCGTCAGCGCAGGTCGATGAACGCCCGCTCGTCGCTCCGGAGTTCGCCCGCGCCGCCGTGGCTGCTCCAGGACACCGTGCCGCCGAAGCGCGGCGCGATCGCCTCGAGGTAGGCCTCGAGGGCGTCGGTGGCGCGTTCGACGGCGTCGAAGTCGATGCCGCCCCCGGCGAAGCCCGCCAGCAGCTGCACCTGCTGCGTCAGCGCGTCGCCGGTGGCCGCGAGGCTCGCCTGGTTGTCGGCCAGGGTGAAGGCCGTGGCGCCCGCGGGCACGAGGTCGGCCAGCTCGGCGAAGGTCGCGGGCAGCGGCGCGCCGCCGCGGCCGGCGAGCAGGACGCGCTCGAGACCCGCCTCGTCGGTGGCGATCCACGCCATGCCATCGGCGACCGCCGTGACCAGGGTCAGCCCGGGCAGCACGTCGTAGGCGCGCGCACCCACGCCGGCGAGCGTCAGCTCGCGGACCACGACCACGGCGTTGGCACCGGGCTCCGCGAACGGGTCGGCGAACAGCGCCACCCGCTGCGCCAGCTCCTCGAGCAGGCGCCGCAGGCCGGCGTCGGCGGCCGCATCGTCGGTCGTGCGCAGCCCGAACACGCTCTGGCCCAGCAGGTCGCTGGCCGGGGCCCCGATGGCCGCGGTCTCGCCCAGGCCCGTCTGCACGACGATGAGCCCGGGGGCGGTCCAGCCGACGAGGTCGCGCGCGACGTCGACGCCGAGGACGTCGGTGAGGGTGCGGTCGAGGTCGGGGACGCCGAGCTCGCGCAGGTCCGCCACCACGGCGCCCAGGTAGCGCCACCAGGCCTGGAGGTCGAGCGCGCTCACCTGCACCGAGAGCGCGCCCTCGGGCACCCAGCCGAGGAGCTCCCGCGGCGCCGCGTCGGGCGCGTCGAGCAGGATCAGCAGGTCGGTGTCGCCGCCGCTCGGCTCCAGCTGCCGCAGGGTGGTGGTGGCGGTGCCTGCCTCGCTCAGGCGGGTCACGCCGGCGACCGGCCCCAGCGTCTCGAACAGCGCGAGGAGCCGCTCGACGCTGGCATCGAAGCCGAGCCCGGCGGCGAGCGGCGCGAGCGAGCGGGCGAGCGGCCCGAGGTCGAGGAAGCCGTGGAGCTGGCCCTCGCCCAAGGCGCCCAGCGTGGCGGCCGCGCGCGGCGCGTCGCCGAAGGAGGGCTCCGTGCTGCCCTGGCGCTGGCGCAGGATGCCCCGCAGGACGTCCGGGTTGGACGACAGCGCGAGCAGGTCGCCGTCGCGCGCGGCGGCGAGCGGGAAGCCGCCCCCGTCGATCTCGACGACGATGAAGCCGAGCGCGCCCTCGGTCAGCGCGAGGGCGCCGTCGGCGCGTTCGCGGGTGAAGAGCGCGTCGAAGCGCACCCCGGTCTCGCCGTCGATGCGGGCCAGCAGCGTCACCGCCGGCAGCGGGTTGAAGGGGCTGACCGACACGCCCAGCCAGGCCTCGCGACCGAGCAGGTCCCAGATCTCGAGGCCCTCGAGCTCGGCCGGTAGGTCGAACTCGCCGTCGAGTTCGTCGGCGTCGAGCGGCACGCCCATCAGGGCGGCGGCGTCGAGGCCGCCCAGGGCGTCGGCCAGCGCCTCGCCCACGCCGAGCTCGACCCACGGGTCGACGAAGGGCGCGAGCAGGTCGCGGGCGCCGTCCAGCTCGTGGAGCCCGAGCGCGACGGCCGTGTCGGCCGGCAGCAGGCGCTGGAGGTCCTGGGCGCGGGCGGCGGGGGCGAACGCGGCGAGCAGCAGCGCGCTCGCCAGGGCGATGGTCAGGACGGGCGCCGGTCGGGCGGCGCGCGTGTGGATCGTGGAGGAGGATGGCGTCATGCGATCCATCATGCGCGCTGGGCCTGGCACCCCCGTGAGAGCGTCGTCACGCGACGTTGGGCGTGCGGCGCGTGGGCGCCACCCGCCGGCCGACCGCGTCCGCCCGCAGCGGGCCGAACGCGGCCGCGGGGGGTGCCGTGGGCGTCAGCCGCGCACGCGCGCCAGCGAGCGCCGAGCGGCGTCCGCGACGTTCTCGGGCGTGAACCCGAAGGCCTCCATCACCTTGGCGCCGGGCGCGGAGGCACCGAAGCGATCGATGCCGACGACCTCGCCGTGGTCGCCGGCGATGGCGTGCCAGCCGAAGGTCGCGCCGGCCTCGACGACCACGCGGGCGCGCACGGCCTGGGGCAGCACGGACTCGCGGTAGGCCTCGTCCTGCTGCGCGAAGCGCTCGCGCGAGGGGAGGCTGACCACGCGCGCCCGCACGCCGTCGCCGGCGAGCAGCTCGCGGGCGGCGAGCGCGACGGCGACCTCGGAGCCGGTGGCGACCAGCAGCACGTCGGCGTCCTCGTCGGCGCCGGCCTGCACGTAGCCGCCGCGCGCGACGACGCCCGCGGGGACCTCGAGGGTGGGCACGTTCTGGCGCGTCAGCGCCAGCACGGTGGGGCCGTCGCGCCGCCGCAGCGCGGCCTCCCACGCCTGGGCGGTCTCGTGGGCGTCGGCGGGCCGGAAGACCTCGAGGCCCGGCATCGCGCGCAGCGACGCCAGCGTCTCGATCGGCTGGTGCGTGGGGCCGTCGCCGCCGAGGCCGATCGAATCGTGGGTCAGGACGTAGATCACCGGCTGGCCCATCAACGCGGACAGTCGCAGCGCGGGACGGAGGTAGTCGGCGAACACGAGGAAGGTCGACACGAAGGGGCGCACGCCCCCGTGCAGCGCCAGGCCGTTGCCGATCGCCGCCATGGCGTGCTCGCGGATGCCGAAGTGGATCATGCGTCCGGCATGGTCGCCGGCGGCCATCGCGCGCTCGTCCGGCAGGTCGGTGAGGTTGGAGCCGGCGAGGTCGGCGCTGCCGCCGACGAGCTCGGGCGCGCGCTGGGCCAGCGCGTGGAGCGCGGCCTGCGAGGCCTTGCGCGTGGCGATGCTGGCGCCCGTCTCCCAGGTCGGCAGGTCATCCGCGACGTCGTCGGGCAGCTCGCCGTGCATGACGCGCGCGAACTCGGCCGCCAGGTCGGGGTGGGTAACCTCGTACGCCGACCAGGTGGCGCGCCACGCCGCGTGCGCCTCGCCGCCCTCGACGGCCGCCTGCCGGTAGTGGCCGAGCACGTCGTCGGGCACGGTGAAGGCCGGCCAGTCGATGCCGAGCTCCTGCTTGGCCGCGGCCGCCTCGTCCGCGCCCAGCGGCGAGCCGTGCACCTTGCTGGTGCCGGCCAGCTTCGGCGAGCCGTAGCCGATGGTCGTGCGCACGGCGATGAGCGAGGGCCGATCCCCCACCGCCTTCGCCTGCGTGATCGCGTGCAGCAGCGCGTCGACGTCGTTGCCGTCGGCGACGGACTGCACGTGCCAGCCGTAGGCGCGGTAGCGCGCGGGGACGTCCTCGCTGAAGGTGATCGAGGTGGGACCGTCGATGCTGATGCCGTTGTCGTCGTACAGGACGATCAGCTTGCCGAGCCCCAGGTGGCCCGCGAGGCTGCTGGCCTCGCTCGAGACGCCCTCCATCAGGTCGCCGTCGGAGGCGATGACGTAGGTGAAGTGGTCGACCACGCGCAGGTCGTCGCGGTTGTAGCGCGCGGCGAGGTGTGCCTCGGCCAGGGCCATGCCGACGGCGGTCGAGATGCCCTGCCCCAGCGGCCCGGTGGTCGTCTCGACGCCGGGCGTGTGGCCGTACTCCGGGTGGCCGGGCGTGCGCGATCCCCACTGCCGGTAGCCACGCAGGTCGTCCAGCGACAGGTCGTAGCCGGTGAGGTGCAGGAGGGCGTACTGCAGCATCGAGCCGTGGCCCGCGGACTGGACGTAGCGGTCGCGGTTCCACCAGCCCGGCGCGCCGGGGTCGTGGACCATCGCGTGGCGGAACAGCGTGTAGCCGATGGCCGCCGCGCCCATCGGCATGCCCGGGTGGCCGTCGCCGGACTCCTGGGTGGCGTCGATCGCCAGGGCGCGGATGGTGTTGACCGCTCGGGTCCGCAGCGCTTGCTCGGGGGTGCTCATACGTCCTCCAGGGGGTCGTGGGCGCGCCGCGACCCGATGTGCTCGCGGACGCGCTCACCGATGGCGTGGTGGCGGCGCTGCTCGGCGGTCTCGACGAGCAGCGGGGGGACGGGGATCGGGCGTTCGTCGTCGTCGAGCGCGACGAAGCTGATGTGCCCGATGGTGGCCAGGCGCCGCTCGCCGGTGCGCGGGTTCTCGCCGACCAGCTCGCCGCGCACGATCATGCTGGTGCGGCCCGCCCAGGCGACGCGGCTGCGGACCTCGACGATCTCGCCCACGTGCACCGGGGCGCGGAAGTCGATCGCCTCGGTCGAGGCCGTCACGACCGTCCGGCGCGCGAAGCGGTAGCAGGCGATGGCGGCGTTGATGTCGAGCAGCTCCAGCGCCCGGCCGCCGAACAGCGTGCCCATCGTGTTGGCATGGTGCGGGAACACGATGTCGGTCGTCACGACCCAGTCGGCCGCCCGCGGGCGGGTGGGGTCGACCCCGTGGGGCGGTGGCGGGTGCGGCGCGTCCGGCTGCTCGAGCGCGTCGCCGGCGTCGGGGTCGGCGGGCATGGACGTAGCATAGCGCGCGGTCCTTGGGCCCTCGCGCCCGCCCAGCGGGCTCGCTTCCGCGGGCGGCGCCCCCCCGGCGCGCGCCGGGGCCCAACGCCCGTGGCCTACGGGCGCGCGCCGCGGTGTAGCCTGGCGGCCGCCCCGCCCCCGCGCGGGCGCCCCTAGGAGGCCGCCGTGACGACCACCGCCCGCCCGCGCCCCGCGCTCCTCGTCCACGCCCTGGTGCCGCTGCGGCACCCCGGCCTGCGCACGCTCGCCCAGGTCGCCCTCGGCGTGGCGTTCCTCGCCGCCCTCGCCCAGCTGCGTCTCGCGATCGGCCCGGTGCCGGTCACCGGGCAGACCCTCGGCGTGCTGCTGCTGGCCGCCGCCGGCGGCCGCCGCCTCGGCGTGGCCACGGTAGTGACCTACCTGGGGCTCGGCCTGGCCGGCCTCCCGCTGTTCGCCGGCGGCGCCGCCGGCCTCGCGACGCTGGGCGGCACCACCGCCGGCTACCTCGTCGGCTTCGTCGTCGCGGCGGCCCTGGTGGGCGCCGTCGCCGAGCGCCACGGCACCGATCGCGCCCTGCCGGTGGCCGGCGCCATGCTGCTCGGCACGCTGGCGATCTACGCCTTCGGCGTCGCCTGGTTGACGCGCTTCGCGCCCGACCTGACGACCGCCTTCGCCTGGGGCGTCATGCCCTTCGTGGTCGGCGACGCGCTCAAGATCGTGCTCGCCACGGCCCTGCTGCCGTGGGCGACGCGCTGGCTGGCGCCCGCGCGCTGAGGCCGATCGCCCTCGCCGCCATGTCGGTGCACGCCCGCGAAAGCCACACGCAGAACGGCGCCCCGAGCACATGCTCGGGGCGCCGCGGTTGCCCGTCTCGAAGTGAGGGATCCGCTCCCGGATCCTTCGGAGGCCGGGTCATTACCCTCGACGGGAACCTCCACGGGTCTCTGTACGTCGATTGATGCAGACCACCTCCTCTCTGTGGTGACAAGAAGATAATGCGCCCGCCGCCGTGGCGGATGTGAGCTAGTTCACCGAGTCTTGCGGAGCGCCCGGTCCACGCGGCGGCGGGCCGATCGCGCCGCCGGCCGACCCGGCGACGGCACGTTCGACCCGGCCAAGGCGCGCCCGGCGCGGCGAGGGGGCGACCGCCCCGCCGCGCCCCGGTACGATGCCGCCAGACCCCGTTCGGGAGGACCGCCGTGCTGAGTACGCCCGAGAAGCTGCTGTTCCTGGTGCTCGCCGCCGTGGCGCTGACCTTCGCGGCCACCGGCTTCGGCCGCGTGGCCCGCGTGATCGCGCGCGGCGACCGCGCACTCGCGATCCCGCGCTGGGACGCGTTGCCGCGGCGGGCCGTCAGCGGCCTCCTGCGCACGCTGGGCCAGGTCACCGTGTTCCCGCAGCGGCCGTGGGTCTCGTTCTTCCATGCCTTCGTGTTCTACGGCTTCGTCTTCTACCTGCTGGTCAACGTCGTCGACGCGGCCACCGGCCTGCTGCCGCGCGCCTGGCTCGGCGCGCTGAGCTTCGGCGTGGTCGGCGACCTGTTCCGGCTGTTCGCCGACCTGTTCGGCACGCTCGTGCTCATCGGGGTCGGGTGGCTGCTCGCGCGCCGCTTCGCGCGCCGCGACCCGCGGCTCAGCCCGGGCGGCCGTCGCGTGAAGCTGCACGAGGCGGTGGCCGCCGGAGGCGTGCAGCGCGACAGCCTGATCGTCGGCGTGTTCATCCTGCTGCACGTGGGCTTCCGCCTCGTCGGCGAGGGCTTCCTGCTCGCCTACGAGGGCCACGCCGACGCCTGGCAGCCGGTCGCCAGCGCGCTGGCCGCCGCCATCGGGCCCGGCGAGGGCCGCATCGTCGGCTGGCACGTCGGCTGGTGGGGCGCGCTCGGCCTGATCCTGGCGTTCCTGCCGTACTTCCCCCGCAGCAAGCACCTGCACCTGTTCACCGCGCCGGTCAACCTGGCGCTCGACCGCCGTACCGCCGCCGGCGCGCGCGTCCCCTACGGCGTCCTCGAGCCCGTCGACCTGGAGGACGAGGAAGCCGAGCGCTTCGGCGTCAGCCACCTCGAACACCTGCGGGTGCCGCAGCTGCTCGACCCCTACGCCTGCATCCAGTGCCACCGCTGCAGCGAGGTGTGCCCCGCCAACCAGACCGGCAAGGCGCTCAGCCCCTCGGCGCTGGAGATCAACAAGCGCTACGAGCTGGTCCTGAACGCGCCCGCGTTCGCCGCCGGCGAGGCGAGCCCGCGGCCGCTGCTCGAGTTCGCCATCTCGCCGGAGGCGGTGTGGGCGTGCACCACCTGCGGCGCCTGCATGGACGTCTGCCCGGTCGGCTGCGAGCCGATGATCGACGTCGTCGACCTGCGCCGCTACCAGGTGATGACCGAGGGCGAGTTCCCCTCGGAGCTGCAGGTCGCGTTCCGCGGGATGGAGCGCAACGGCAACCCCTGGGGCCTCGCGGCCGACAAGCGCATGGACTGGGCCGACGGGCTCGACGCCGTCGTCCCGACGGTCGACGACAACCCCGACTTCGAGGTGCTCTTCTGGGTCGGCTGCGCCGGCAGCTACGACCCGAGCGCCCAGGCGACGACG
>JAABRV010000042.1 GCA_011390735.1 Trueperaceae bacterium
CGCGACGGCGTGGGGCGTGCCGTAGTCCTCGGCCAGCCGGACGCTCTCCTCGAGCAGACCGACGGAAGCGCCGAGGTCAGGATGCAACCGGCCGACCTGCCACAGCGTCAGCGGCGTCCGCTGGTCCCGCACGGCTTGCTCGGCGAGGGCGAAGCCCTCCGCGTGGGGCAGGGAGCCGGCCCGTCGCGCCCGCAGCTCGGGGGCGCGATGCGCGGCCAGGTGGGCATCGACGTCCGGCAGGACCGACGGCAGCTCACCGGTGTCCGCGGCCGCGACCAGGCGCCACTCCAGGACGCGCTCCTGGCGCGCGTACGCGGGTGGCAACGCCGACAGCAGCAGGTGCAACCGACGGGTCAGGCCACGTTCGTGGAAGGCGGGGCCGGCCGTCCTGAGCAGGTCGTCGACGAGCTCGGGCGCCGCCAGCACGGCGAGCTCGAGCGCCTCGATCCAGTCGCCCTCGCGGGCCAGGGCGCGGACCGCGAGTGCGCTCGGGACGGGCTCGGCGCGGTCCGCGGGGCGGAGGGGTCCGGCGGGCGCGGGAACGTTGAGCGGTGGCAGGCCGACCGCCGCATGCGCCGCCCGCATCAGGTCGGTGAAGCGGCCCTCCGACGTCCGCCAGAGCTCGGCGACCCGCTCGCGTCCGAGGCCACCCGGGGCGACCTGCACCGCCTCCGCGAGCGACAGGCGAAGCTCCTCGCGACCGAGGCGCAGGCAGCCCGCCGCCCATGCCGGCGCCTCCGCCGGATCGCGGCCGCGGAGGTCGATGACGACCCCGAAGCCGGCCCCGGAGAGGCCCGCGAGGTCGTCCAGCAGGGGCGCGTCCGCGAGCTCGGAGGTGACGGCGAGCCATAGCGGGCGGAGGTCGGCCGCGTGGTGGCGGAGTCCCTGGAGGTGGGCGCGGTACGGGAGCGCCTGCGAGAAGAGCGGGGCCTCGAGGACGCCGTTCAGCGCCTCGGCCAGGGCGTTGCCCTGCGCCACGTCGTCGTCAGCGGAGGCGCGCGGCAGCGTGAACCAGGCGGCGCGCCTCCGGGAGCGCAGCGCGTCGACCACGTAGGGCGCCCCGTGGGCCTCGCCACCGAGTAGGAGCACCGGCCGATCGGCGCCCAGGACCGCGTCGACTTGCCGAGCAAGCCACACGCGATCACGATAGCCCGCGCCTCCGCGCGGATGGAACGGTCGGTCAGATGGTCAGCGCCGATCGCCACTCGCGGGCCTCGGGCAGGGTTGGCGCCCGACACGACCCGAACGCCGGATCGGCGACCGCCGCCGTCGGGGACGAGGCCGACGTGGCCTCCTCGCACCGCTGTCGGTCGACGGCGCGCAACCAACGCACCTCACGCAACCACACGCTCCCGCCCCGGACCTCGAAACGCGTCGTCGCCTCGACGATGCGTCGCGCTTCCTGCTGCGTCATGGGAACCTCCTTCGGTTCGAAAAGGTTAGGGGCAGGGGCGCTCCATCCGCGCTGCATGCGACGCGCCGAGGCTGAAGCGGGTCTGAAGCGGGGTCCCGACTATCTTCCGGCATCTCGGGAGGTGACCCATGCAATCCCTGGTACGCGCGCTCCGCACCGTCCTCGCAGCCCTCGCACTGACGGGCCTGATCGCCGCGGCGGGTGGCTTCCCGACCCCGACGACGATCGCGGGCAGCTCCGGCCAGCCCGGCGACATCGACGTCGGTTGACCCTTAGTCCCCTCCGAGCGTTCGCCGCGACGCGTAGCAGCCATCCAGCGATGCTCGCCGAAGGGAGGCGCGCCCGCCCCACCCGGGCGGGCGCCCATTCATGAGACCCATGGCCGAACCCCGCGGCACACCCACCAGGCTCGAACAGCTCGCCTTCCAGTACCAGCCGGTCGTCCCGCTGCGGCCGGGACTGGTCGGCTGGCACGAGGCGCTGCTGCGCTGGCACCTGCCCGACGGCACCATCCGCGGACCGCAGCAGGTGCTCCCCTACTGGCTCGGTCCGCATCGTCAACCCGCGTTCACGCGCTTCACCGTCGAGCAGGCCGCCCGGCTCCTGCAGGGCGACCCGCAGGCGCGGCTGAGCATCAACCTCAGCCCCAGGCAGGTGGTCCATCCGGCCGCCATGGCGGCGCTCGCCGACCTCCTGCCGACCGTGCGCGGACGCCTGATCGTCGAGGTGACCGAGCAGCGCTACCGTGACGTCGTCGGCCTGTGGTCCACGCTCGAGTCGCTGGCCGAGAACTGCGAACTGGTCCTGCTGGACGACCTCACCATCGAGGACCTCGGCCCCTCAGCGCGCGCCCGCGCGCCCGTCCACGGCATCAAGCTGGATCGCTCCGTGCTGTCGGCGCTCGTCGAGCCCACCACGTGGGCCGCGACGGCCGATGCGCTGCACGGCGTGGCCGACCGCTACGCCATCGTGGTCGCCGAGGGCGTGGAGGACGTGCGCCACCTGCACCTGCTGGACGGGCTCGGCATCACCCATGCCCAGGGGTTCGGCATCGGCCGCCCCGCGGCGCGACCCGTCGTACCGACGTGGCCGACGGACGCGCCGCCGCGACCGACGACCGGCGGCGTCCGCGTGCCCGCGGCGCGCTATCGTCGGGATTGACCGCCGGCGCCAGGCGACCTCGATCCTGGCCGCCCTGCCGGCTTGGAGGAGTTCATGGCCTTCGACACCGTCGCCGCGAATGCGGCGCCCGCCGCCCACCCGGCGCACAGCACGACCACGGACGCGCTGCTCGCCCGGCAGCGGGCGGTTCTGCTGCCCGTCCAGAGCCGCATGCTGTACTACGGCGACCGTCCGCTCGCGGTGGCCCGCGGCGAGGGCGACTGGCTGTGGGACATCGAGGGCAAGCGCTACCTCGACTTCTTCGGCGGCATCCTGACCGTCTCCGTGGGTCACGCCAACCCCGACGTGGTGGAGGCGACCGCGCGCCAGATGCGCACGGTGGGGCACACGAGCACGCTGTACCTCAACGAGATCACGATCCGCGTGGCGGAGAAGCTGGCCGCGATCACGCCCGGCAGGCTCCAGGTGTCGTTCTTCACCAACAGCGGCACCGAGGCGGACGAGATGGCCATCATGGCCGCTCGCACCTACACCGGCCACCGCGACGTCGTCTCCCTGCGCCACGCCTACTCGGGCCGCAGCGCGGCGATGATGGCGATGACGGCCCACGCCAACTGGAAACAGGGCGGCGTCTACGACGGGCACATCAAGCAGGTGCGCAGCCCCAACCTCTACCGCAAGCCGGTCGGCATGACGGACGAGGCGTACCTCGACTTCCTGGTCGACGACCTCGCCGACTTCCTCGCCACCTCCACCGACGGCAAGATCGCGGCCTTCATGGCCGAGCCGATCCAGGGCGTGGGCGGCTTCGCCGTCGCCCCTGCCGACTACTTCCGGCGGATCGAGCCGCTGGTGCGCGAGGCGGGCGGCATCCTCATCATCGACGAGGTGCAGACGGGCTGGGGCCGCACCGGCAAGCACTGGTGCGGCATCGAGCACTGGGGCGTGGAGCCCGACGTCATGACCTTCGCCAAGGGCATCGCCAACGGCGCGCCCGTGGGCGCGACGGTGATGACGCCCGAGGTGGCGGAGTCGGTGCGGGCCCTGACGCTGTCGACCTTCGGCGGCAACCCCGTGTCGATGGCGCAGGCCTACGCGACCATCGACCACATCGAGCGGCACCGGCTGTGGGAAAACGCCGAGGCCCAGGGCGCGCGACTGCGCGAGCACCTCGAGGTGCTCATGTCCGCCCACGACTTCATCGGCGACGTCCGCGGCATGGGGCTCATGCAGGGCGTCGAGATCGTCGTCCCGGGCACCGCCGAGCCCGACCCCGCCCGTGCCAACGCCGTGCTGAACGCCGCTCGTGAAGAGGGACTGCTGATCGGCAAGGGCGGCCGCTGGGGCAACGTGCTGCGCGTCGCGCCGATGCTCAACGTCACGAAGGCCCTCATCGACGAGGGGGCCGAACGGCTGTCGCGGGCGGCGGCGCGCGTGGGCTGACACCGGCCGCACGAACGACGACAGGGGGCCGCCGGCACTCGTCCGGCGGCCCCACGCGACGGAGGTTCAGAGGTCGGCAGGCTAGAAGCCCAGACCCGACGGCATGGGGACGAACGTCATGCCGCCGCCGTCGTTGTACCCGCTGGGCGAGTACGTGACGGTCGTCGTGGGCGTGAGATCGCGCACGCCGCTTCCACTCTGGGGGCTCAGGAGACGGCCCACGGTGTCCTCGTTGCCGACCCACAGGGCGCCCTCCGCGTCGAGCGCGACCAGGTACGGGAAGTCGATCCCAGACGCCACCAGGTAGGCGCTCGGCTGCGGCGTGACGACGCCAGAAAAGCTCGCCGCGCCATCGAAGCGGCTGACGTAGCCCTCGAAGCCGTTGCCCACGTAGAGGTTGCCTGCGGCGTCGACGGCCATGCTGTAGGGATCGGCGATCGTGTAGTCGCCACCCAGGGGAGGTGCGCTCGCGGTCTCGTACACGATCTGAGCGTCGGGGACCCGCCCGGTGTGATCGCCCGAGAGGTTGCGTACGCCATCGATGCGCGTGATCGTCCACGCGAAGAGGTCGGCGACCCACAGCCGTCCCGCGCCGTCGATGAGGATCTCGATGACGCCTCCCCAGGCCTCGATGCCGACGCCGCCCGCCGAAAGGACGACGTCCGCAGTCAAGTTCTGGGTGCCCGTGAGGCTGCCGACGCCGCGGAACGCGAGCACCTGGTCGTTCGAGTAGTCGCCGACCCAGAGCGTCCCGTCGGCGTCGAACGCCAGGCCGCAAGGCCCGCTCAACGAGGCGGACGTGAGGGTCGCCACCGGCGTCGGCGCGCCACCGGCCAGCGCCGTCGTCAGGCCAAAGACGACGATCTCCCCACCATCGTAGTCGGCCACGTAGAGCCGGTCGCCGGGACCGACCGCGACGCCGCACGGCCCGCTGCCGGCGATCGCCAACGGCGTCTCACGCGCGAGGCCGTCGAGGTCGCCCTCGGTGCTCAGCACCTGGACGACGCCATCCACGTAGTCGGAGACGAGGAGCCAAGCAGGCTGCGGGTCCTGGCCACCCTGAGGCGCCGCGCAGGCGGCGAGGGCGACTGCCAGCATGGTGGCCAGCAAGGCACGAATGTGGTGACGTGGCATGGAAATCCTCCTCCAGGCAGGCCGTCGGCGCCCGCACAAGTTCACATGCTAGACGTCGGCGCCCCGTCGGCGCCCCCATTCGTCACGCCTGACGGCCGCCCGGCGATCGGCACGACGTCGGGCGGCGACCGCCGCGCCCCCGCAAGCTTGCTAGCGTGGAGACCGAACCCGCTTGATGCCGTTCCGAGGAAGGAGCCGACCTCGATGAATCGCCAGGACATCCTCGAACTCCAGCGCCACCGCAGCGACCCCTCGCTCAGCATCCTGCTGCCCACCCACCGCACGTCGCCGGACAACAAGCGCGACCCCATCCTGCTCAAGAACCTCGTCACCGAGGCCACCGACCGGCTCGTGGAGCGGCTCGGCAAACGCGACGCGGCGCCGATGATCCGCGAGCTCGAGCGCCAGGTGGCCGCGGTCGACCTGCGCCAGGCCCTCGACGGCATGGCGATCTTCGTCAGCGCCGAACATGCGGGCGTGTACCTGCTGCCCGTGCCGCTCAGCCCGCGGGTCGTCATCGACGACTCCTTCGCGACCCGCGACCTCGTGTTCGCGCTGAACCGCTCGGCGCGCTACTGGGTGCTCACGCTCTCCGCGCAGCCCACCCGCCTGTTCGAGGGCGTCCGCGACACCCTGGTCGAGGTGCGCGGCGGCGGCTTCCCCATGGTCCACGAGAGCCCCGAGGCCGAAGAGCCGCTGCCCGAGATGACCGAGCGCTCCAAGCTCGAGCAGGCCTGGCACAAGCAGTTCTTCCGCGACGTCGATCGGGCGCTGGCCGCGTACACCAAGGCCGACCCGCTGCCGCTCTGCGTCGTCGGCGTGGAGCGCTGGCTGGCGTACTTCCGGAACGTCACCGATCACAAGGACATCGTCGCCACCCACACGGGCAACCACGACCAGACGTCGCCGCGCGAACTCGGCAAGCTCGTGTGGCCGGTCGTGGCGGACGCGCTCTCGGTCAAGCGCCAGCGCGCGCTCGACGCCCTCGACGCCGCCGTCGGCGCGCAGCGCTTCGCCTCCGGGCTGGGCGAGACCTGGCGCCGCGCCCAGGAGGGCCGCGGCGAACTGCTGCTCGTCGAGCAGGGCTACCATCAGGCCGCCCGCCTCGACCCGAGCACCCGCCAATTGCACCTGCTCGCCGCGAACGACGCCAGCGCCAACATGGCGGATGCCGTCGACGACCTCATCGAGCTCGTGCTCGCCAAGCAGGGCGACGTCGTCTTCGTCGACGACGGCCAGCTCGAGGGGCACGGGCGGGTGGTGCTGACGCTGAGGTACTGAGGCGGACGAGGGTCGGGGATCGCGGCGGTCCGCTTGCGGGTCATGGCGCTTCGCCGAGGCGCCAGCGCCGCGCGCCGACCGCCTCGACCAGCCGTCGGTCGTGGCTGACCAGCAGGATCGCGCCCGCGTAGTCGACGAGCAGACGTTCGAGGGCCTCGATCGCCCGCACGTCCAGGTGGTGCGTCGGTTCGTCGAGCACCAACAAGTGCGCATCGGCGGCGGCCACGCGCGCCAGCGCCAGTCGCCGCCGCTCGCCACCCGACAGCTCGGTGAGCGGCCGATCCGGCGGCGACGGCACCCCCGCCTCGGCGGCGAGGCGCCAGACGTCCGCATCCCGCAGGTCGGGTCGGGCGGCCCGCAGGAGGTCGCCCACCGTCGCCTCGTCGGCGACCGCCGGCAACACCTGGTCCACGACGACGACCCGCAGGCCGGGGCCGTGCCGCACCTCGCCACCGTCCGCGGGCCGCAAACCCGCGAGGACCTCGAGCAGGGTCGTCTTGCCGCAGCCGTTGGGCCCCGCGAGGGCGAGGCGCTCGCCACGACGCAGCACCAGGTCGACGCCAGCGACGATCGTGCGGCCGCCACGGCGCACCAGCAGGTCGCGCACGGCGACGACCTCGGTCGGCCCAGGATCTCGAGGGGCGGCGTGGAGCGTGAGCCGCCGCCGGTCCTCGTACGGTCGCGCCTCGAGCGTGTCGCGGTCGAGCCGTCGCTCCATGGCGGCTGCGCGCCGCGCCAGCGTCACCGCCACGGCCTCGGCCCGGTTGCGCACGAGGATCCGCGCCTGGCCATCGGCCTTGCGGTGATCGAAACGGCCGGCGCTACGGGCACGGGAACGCTCTCGCTGGACCGCGTCGCGTAGTGCCGCCTGGCGGGCCTCGTCCGCACGGTGTCGGCGCCGGCGCGCGCCGTCGCGAGCGGCGCGCCGGGCCGTCGCGTCGGCGTACCCGCCGGCCTCGAGGTGCATCCGCCCGCGCTCGAGGAAGGCCACGTCGGTCGCGACCGCATCGAGGAACGCGCGATCGTGCGCGACGACCAACACGCCGGCGGGCGTGCTGGCGAGCCACGCCTCGAGCCACTCCAGGCCAGCCCCGTCGAGGTGCAGGGTCGGCTCGTCCAGCAAGAGCAGGTCGGGGTCCGCCTGCCTCAGCCGGGCCAGGCGGTCGCGCTGCCGCTCGCCGCCCGAGCCGGGCGGCCCGCCGTCGTCGAGGTCCTGGTCGAGCCAACCGACGCGGCCCTGGCGCACGACGCGACCGCGATCCGGCGCCTGCCGGCCGGCGGCCACCCGCAAGAAGGTGCTCTTGCCGGCGCCGTTGTCGCCGACCAGGGCGATGCGCCGCCCGGGCCGCAGGTCGAGGCGCACGGCGTCGAAGAGGGGGACGTCGAACTTCGGGTGGTCGACGCCGACGTCGACACAAATCAGGGATGCAGACATGGATCACGCTCCGGCGCCGGGGTCCACGTGGGGAGAGGCCGGGCCTGGGTTCAGGACGCGGGGGAAGGCTGGGGGGGAGGCGTCAGAGCGTGTCGATCATCGTGGGAACCGCCGCGGGGCGTGAGCGGGAGGGCCCCCCGGGAACCGGGTCGGGCGCCGAGAAGGATAGCGCGGGGGCCGATGGGCGTCAACGGCGGTCCGGTGACCCCCCCGGCGCTACCATGGGGCGAACGAGGTGCCCCATGAACGCATCGCACGCGGCCGCCCACCCACGGGACCCGGAACACCGTCCCCCCTCCCAACGCAAGAGCGATCCCAGCGAAGCCACCGACGCCCCCGCCATCGAGCGGCGCGGCGACATCTGGCACCTGCGCTCGTACCGCGCCGTGCGGCAGGTGCTGCGCGACGCCGACGCCACCCGCCAGGCCGGCTTCAACGCCGAGCTGTCGCGCCGCAGTTCGTTGCGGCAACCGGTCCTCTTCCAGGACGGCGCCGAGCACCGCGAACAGCGCACGGCCATCGCCCGCTTCTTCACCCCCAAGACGGTCGACGAGCGCTACCGGACGCTGATGACCGAGCTCGCCGACGCCCTCGTGGACGACCTGCGCGCCGCCGGTGCCGCCGATCTCGACGACGTGAGCCTGAGGCTGGCCGTCGAGGTCGCAGCGCGCGTCGTGGGCCTGACGGACTCCCGCAGACCGGGCATGGCGGGGCGCCTCGAGGCGGTGCTGTCGCTGGAGCGGCTCTCGGCGGCGTCGCCCGTGAGGCGGGGCGTCGGGATGTTCCTGGCGCAGGCGCGCATGTGGTGGTTCTACCTGCTCGACGTGCGGCCCGCGATCGCGGCACGCCGCCGCGAGCCGCGCGAGGACGTCATCAGTCACCTTCTGGCCAAGGACTACCGCGGCGTCGAGATCCTCATCGAGTGCATCACCTACGGCGCGGCGGGCATGGCCACCACCCGCGAGTTCATCTGCATGGCCGCCTGGCATTTGCTCGAGGCGCCGGAGCTGCGCGAACGCTACCTCGCCGCCGACGAGCCGGGGCGCCACCGCATCCTGCACGAGATCCTGCGCCTCGAACCGGTGGTCGCGCATCTCTACCGGCGCGCCTCCGCCGACCTCGAGGTCGAGCACGACGGCGTCACCCACCGCATCCCGGCCGGCGCCCTGATCGACCTCGACCTGCGGGCCGCGAACGCCGACCCCGCGGCCGTCGGCGAGGAGCCGCTGCGGCTACGCCCCGAACGCGAGCTCGCCGCCGGCGTGCAGCCGGCCGCGCTCAGCTTCGGCGACGGCGCGCACCGCTGCCCCGGCGCCTTCATCGCCATCCAGGAGAGCGACGTCTTCCTGCAGCGCTTCCTGCGCCTACCGCTCGAGGTCGTGGCCCCGCCGCAGCTGCGCTGGAACGAGCTGATCGAGAGCTACGAGCTGCGGGGGTTCCGGGTGAAGGTGGCGGGGGGCTGAGCCGTCTTCGGGCCGTGCGTGGCGCCGGTTCGCACGAGGGCGCAGCCGCCCGTCCCCCTCACCGCCGCCGCACCTCGAACGCCAGGTGCATCGCCGGCAGCTCCTCGCCGGGGTGGTCGGCCTCGTGCAGCATCGGCACCTGCAGGTAGGTGGCGTTCGCGTCCGGGCTGGCGGGGGCACCGGGACCGGTCACCTCGCCCTGGTAGATCGACGGGTAGAACGACAGGAAGTGGACGCCCTCCTGTCCCGGCGCCCGCAGGAGGATGGTCACGTCGCCCTGGCTGTTGAAGCCGCAGCCGTACCCCAGGTAGCCGTTGTTCAGCAGCACCGTGTAGATGTTGGCCGTCTCGCTCCAGCCCACGCCCTTGATGACGACCTCGACCTCGCCGCCCGGCTCGACGACGGCCGGCGACACCAGGCGCACGCTGGGGGTGATCGTGTAGCCGAACTCGGCCTCGACGCCGTCGGCGCGGGCGCGCAGCACGTGCTCGCCGCCCAGGTCGTCGGGGGTGGGCAGGGTGAGCGCGAAGCTCCCGTCGGCACCGGCCTGCACGGTCTCGAGCTCGACCTCGATGACCTCCCAGCCGCCGCCGCTGATGCGGTTGCCGCGCACCGTGTCCATCGTCAGGGCGACGCCGGCGCCCGCCGGGAAGCCGGCGCCCTGCAGCGCGATGGGGCTGTCGACCGGCCCCGAGCGCAGGTCCGCCCACAGGCGCGCGCCGCTGGTCGACGGCACGGCCGCCACTCGGCGCGGCAACGTCTGCGACTCGGGCGGCGGCGGCCGCACCGCCGGCCCCTCGGTGACCTCGAAGAGGGCGTGGACGACGGTCGGGACGGCCGGCTTGTAGTTCGGCGACTGCTGCTGGTTCAGGTACGGCACCGGATGCGTGCCGGAGAGCAGTTGCAGGGTGTGAAGACCCACCGCGCCGGTCGCGGGGATCGTCGCGACGGCCGTGCCGCGGGTGGTCACGGCCGTGAGCATGCCGGCGTGGGCGCCGTCGTAGAGCAGGTGCCAGGCGATCTCCCAGAAGCGGTAGCCGATGCCGGTCATGGTGATCGTGATCGGCGTGCCGACCGGCCCCGACGCCGGCGAGATCTCGACGTTCGGCACGACGATGAAGCCGCCGCGGGCGACCTGCTCGCCCGCCGACTCGACGAACACGTTGTGGACGTAGCCGTAGTCCTCGGGCACGGCGAAGCTCGCCATGGCGCTGCCGTCCGCGCCGACCTCGGCGGTGGCGACGACCGCGCGCGTCTCCTCCGCGACGACGCCGTAGAACCGGCCGTCGGCGACGTTCCAGTCGGCGTCGGCGCTCATCCACACGATGTCGACGCGGCTGCCGGGGGTGGCCCCGATCACGCTCGCGACGACCTCGGACCCGACGATGCCCGCCGTCGGCTCGAGGCGGAGCTGACCCTGGCCGAGGGCCGAGGCGCCGATGAGGGCGAGGGCGAGCGCGATCCACAGGTAGCGCGGTGTCTTCATGCTTCCTCCCGAGGGGGACGTGACGGAGGAGCGCCGCACCGACGTCGTCCCGGTGCGGCGCTCGGCGACATGCGAGGCGGTTAGTTCTGCGCCAGGATCGTGATGGCGCTGAGCCCGACCCCCTGGCCGATCGGGGCGAAGGTGACCTCGTTGCCGGCGGCGTCGCTCACGATGACGTTCCAGCGGTACTCGCCCATCGCGAAGTCGTCCGGGATGGTCCAGGGTCCGCGGAAGAAGTACATGTCGGGCGGCATGGCCGCGTCTTCGGGCGGGTAGAACATGTCGATCTCGGCGACCCCGTCGATGACGACCTTGGCCTGCAGCCCGAGCTCGGCGATGGCCTCGTGACGGAGCTCCTCACCGGTCGCGGCGTCGACGACCACGGTGCGGAAGATGATCCACTCGCCGGGGTAGAACACCGAGTTGATCACGCAGACCGCGCCCATGGCGCCCTGGGCGCCGCGGACCATGTCGGCCTGCACGAAGTACTTCGGCTCTTGGGCCGAGGCGAAACCGACCGCGAGCGTGGCGAATACCAGCAAGGCCAGGCGTGCCATGGATCGACCTCCTCTTGAAGTGGGGGACATTTGTCCCGGGTGCCGCGAATGGTAGCACGGAACACGATCGGCGGGGGGCATCATTTCCGCGCGACCGGATCGATATGCAGCGTCGACCGCCGGAAACACCATCCGTTGGCCGACGTGACCGCTCCCATCGCCGGCGTCGGTCAGCCGTCCAGCGCCACCTCGCCCGGCACGTAGTCCGGCGACTGGTGCCGGAAGTAGGTGTCGTACAGCTCGGCGTAGTGACCGCCCTGCGCCAGCAGCTCGTCGTGGCTCCCCTGCTCGATGACCTCGCCCTGGCGCAACACCAGGATGCGGTCGGCCGAACGGATCGTCGACAGCCGGTGGGCGATGACGATCGCGGTGCGGCCCTGCAGCACCACGTCGAGGCCCTCCTGGATCTGCGCCTCGGTCAGCGGGTCGACGCTGGCGGTCGCCTCGTCGAGGATGAGGATCGCGGGGTCCTGCAGCAGCACCCGTGCGAGCGCGACCAGTTGGCGCTGACCCATCGAGATGCCGCGGCCGCCCTCACCGACGTCGGTGTCGAGCCCCTGGGGCAGCGCGTCGAGCCAGTCGCCGCCGCCCACCTGCGCGCAGACGGCGGCGACCGCCGCATCGTCGGCGCCGGGGCTGCCGTAGCGCACGTTGTCGCGCACCGTGCCGCGGAAGAGGAAGGGCGTCTGCTGGACGATGCCGAGCTGGCGCCGGTAGTCGGTGAGGTCGAGCGTGCGCAGGTCGCGGCCGTCGACCAGGAGCAGCCCGCCCTGGAACTCGTAGAAGCGGGCGATGAGCTTGCCGAGGCTCGACTTGCCGGCCCCCGTGTGGCCGACCAGCGCGACCGTCTCGCCCGCCGGGATCGTCAGGGAGAAGCCCGCCAGCACCGTCTCCTGCTCGGTGTAGCGGAAGTCGACGCGGCGGAACTCGATCTCGCCGCGCAGCCGGTCGACGGGCTCGGCGGCGCGCTGCCGCACGCGCGGCTCGGCGTCGATCAGCGCGAACACCCGCTCGCTCGCGGAGAGGCCGAGCTGGAACTGGCTCCAGAACGAGGAGATGCTGGTGAGCGGGAACCAGAACAGCGCCACGGCCTCGACGAACAGGAACCACTGGCCGGGCGTGGCGATGCCGGCGAGCACGCTGCTGCCGCCGAAGTACACGACCGCCGCGGTGCCGATCCCGGCGACGGTGCCGAGCACCGGGAAGATCGACGAGAACACCAGCCCCTGCCGCAGGTTGAGCCGGTAGGAGCGGGCGTTGACGTCGCGGAAGGTGCCGTAGACGGCCGCTTCCTGGCGGAAGGCCTTGGCGACGGAGATGCCGGTGATCGACTCCTGCACGGTGGCGTTGACGTCGGCGAGCACCCGCCGCGCCTGCTGGGTGGTGTGGCGGGCGATGCGCCGGAAGGCCAGCGCGATCGCCACGATGAAGGGCGCGATCGCCAGCGCGATCAGGGCCAGGCGTGGGTTGATGTAGACCAGCACCCCCGCGACGATGACCACCTGCAGCAGTTGGCTCATGAGGTTGAGCGTCAGCGTCACCACCGTGGCGAAGTCCTGCGTGTCGCTGGTGACGCGGCTGACCACGCGCCCGGTGGCGTACTCGTCGTAGAAGGACATGTCGCGCGCCAACACGGCGTCGAAGGCGTCGCGCCGCAGGTCCAGCACCACGTTCGCCACCGCGGTGGCGGTGAGCCACTGGCGCAGGAAGTTGAAGGTCCACGACAGCCCGCCGGCGAGCAGGATGGCGAGCAGGATCCAGCCGGCGCGGGCGAAGAGGACCCCCGGCTCGGGCCTCGCGGCCTCGGCGACCCCGTCCACCGCCAGCCGGTCGATGCCGGTCGCGACCAGCACGGGCAGCGCGGCGTCGAGCACGGCGGCGCCGAAGATCGCGCCCGAGACGACCGCCATCGTCGGGAGGAAGGGACGGAAGTAGCGAACGATGCGGCCCAGCAGCTGCCGGTCGCTGTACGTGCGGTCGTAGCCCTCGGCCGCCAGACCGTCCATGACGAAGCCCACGTCAGTACCTCGCGAAGATGCGCCGGTAGAGGTCGCAGCGCGCCAGGAGCTCGTCGTGGGTCCCCTGGTCGACCAGCTCGCCCTGGTGGAGCACGACGATGTGGTCGGCGCGGCGGATCTGCGACAGGCGGTGGGTGATCAGCAGCGTCGTGCGGCCCTCGAGCACCGCGGCGATCGCCCGCTGGATGGCGTCCTCGGTCGCGCTGTCGACGGCGCTGGTGGCGTCGTCGAGCACCAGGATGCGCGGGTCGGTGAGCAGCGCGCGGGCAATCGCCAGCCGCTGGCGCTGGCCGCCGGAGAGCGTGACGCCCCGCTGGCCGACGACGGTCGCGTAGCCGTCGCGGAAGCGCTCGATGAAGTCGTGCGCCTGCGCGTCCTTGGCCGCCGCCACCACCGCCTCGCGTGTCGCCTTGGCGCCGAGGCCGAAGGCGATGTTCTCCTCGACCGTGCGCGAGAACAGGAACACGTCCTGCTCGATGACCGACACCTGCGAGCGCAACGCCTCGAGCCGCCAGTCGCGGACGTCGACGCCGTCGACGGTGATGCGCCCGGAGGTGGCGTCGTAGGTGCGGTTGACGAGCTTGGTGAGGGTGCTCTTGCCGGAGCCGGTCTGCCCGACGATCGCCACCGTCTGGCCCGGGCGCACGCGGAACGACACGCCCCTGAGGCCGTGGCGGCCGGCCGCCGCGCCCTCGTACGCGAAGCCGACGTCCTCGAAGACGATCTCGCCCCGCATCGGCGCCGCGTGGCCGGCGGGGTTCTCGTCGAGCTCGCTCTCGGCCTTCATGAGCTCGAGGATGCGCGTCGCGCCGGCCAATCCCAGCTGCACCAGGGAGAAGGTGAAGATCGAGATGAAGGCGGGGAAGCGCAGGATGCCCATGAGGCCCATGTAGGCGACGAGGTCGCCGGTGCTCAGGACCCCGTGGGCGAGCAGCCACAGCCCGTGGGCGAAGGCGCCGGTGGTCGCCACGCCCAGCAGCAGGATCGGCAGGTAGCGGGCCTGGATCTTCCCCTGCTGCACGAAGAGGTCGCGGAAGCGACCGGCCGCGGTGAGGAACTTGTCGCGCTCCTGCCCCTCCTGGGCGGTCGACTTGACGACCTCGATGCCGGTGATCGTCTCGTTGAGGCCGGCGTTGACGACGCCGAACTGCCGACGCAGCGCGCCGGAGACCGGGTTGAGCTGGCGCATGTAGTGCCGCAGCGCGACGACGAACGCCGCCACGAACGCCAGCGGCGCGACCAGCAACTGCGGCTCCAGGCGGGCGATGAAGACGATCGGGACGACGATGCCGATCACGGAGTCCGTGATCAGCGACACGCCGGGGTTCATCATCGCGTTGAGCTGGCGCACGTCGTTGCTGGCGCGCGCCATGACGTCCCCCACGCGCTGGCGGTTGTGGAACGTCTGGCTCTTGCCGAGCAGGCTGAGGTAGAGCTCGTCCCGGGCGTCGCGCTCGAGCCGCTGCCCGAGCGTCTCGATGGCGTAGTTGCTGGCGAGCGACAGGACGCCGCGCAGCGCGACGGCGCCGAGCACGCCGAGCGCGAGGAGAAGCAGCGTGCGGGCACCCGGCGCGGGCGCCAGCACCGCGTCGAAGGCCAGGCCCGTCAGCCGCGGCACCGACGACGAGAGCACGCTGGCGACGATCGCCGCCAGGAAGAAGCCGACCAGCAGGCCCGGCTGATGCAGCAGGTGCGACGCCACCCAGCGCAGGGGACCGCGCCGGTCGTAGTTGCGGGTGCCCTCGACGCTGAACTCGCTGCGGGGTCGGGTGAGGCGGGCGGTGTCGACGGTCACGGGGCTCCTCGTGGGCGGGAAGGGCGCGGGGCCCACGAGCCTACCGCACCGCGGCCACGTACCCTCGCGGTGCTTCGATGGCGTTCATGTGGGGATTCCCGCGAAAGGCGTCTCGCGTCGTCGATTATGCTCGATCAACGCTGCGTCACAGTGTTCGTTCGTCGTCCTGGACGCACGTCCCCCGAAGGAGATCCGCATGCAGAAGCACACCTGGCGTCTCGCTCTCGTCGCGCTCGTGGCGATCGCCCTCGCCGCGTGCTCCCAGCCGCTACCACCCACGCTGAGCCAACTCGCCGGCGACACCGAGGCGCTGTCCAGCTTCGTGGCGCTCGCCACCGAACTGGACATCGACCTCGACGCCGCCCAACGACGGGCAGTACACCGTGTTCGCGCCGTCGAACGACCTGCTGGACAAGTACGCCGTCACCTTCGGCTTCGTCGACGCGGCGGACATGGTCACGGAGTTGGAGACGGCCCCCGCCACGCTGCGCACGGCGGTCATCCGGTTCGTGGCGGCCCACATCGTGGACTACCAGCCCGGACTCCTGACCGAGGACTTCATCACCAACGACATCACCGACACCGACGAGTGGAACATGTACTACTGCTACCAGGGCGACTGCAACGGGTACTTCGAGCTGTACTGGTATGGCGGATACGAGACGCCGGAAGACGCGTACCACTCCTTCTACTTCTACGGCAGCGCCCAGGGCGTCGCCGACAACGCATGGGTCGATCTCGTGTTCGAGGAGCCGGTCTTCGTGGCCGCCGACGTCGAGTTCGACAACGGCATCGTGCACGTGATGAACGGGGCCATCGACTCCGGATCGATCAACTACTTCGCCGTCCTCGGCGACTCCGACTGACGAGCGGGCATCCCCGCGTCATCCCCATCGTGGGTTCGGCCGTGGCTCGACGCCACGGCCGACCTTCATTCGGTGTCCCGACGGATGGTTCGGCACCCCCTACCTCTGCCCCATGGGACGCAAGCCATCCTCCGCGCCGATCCGGCGCGGTCCCACCCGCTCGTCACGGGCACCGGTCGACACGCGCGTAGGATGAGCACGACCATGCACATCCCGCCCACGCCCGCCGCCCGCCTCCGCGCCATCAAGCGCCACGTCTGGCTCGGGCGCCACGGCTTCCTGGCCACCTGCGCGCCGGGGCTCGAGTCGCTGGCGGCGGAGGAGATCGCACGACTGCCGGAGGTCGGCGCGGTCGAGGCCCGCACCGGCG
>JAABRV010000043.1 GCA_011390735.1 Trueperaceae bacterium
TACGACATGGCGGGCAACCGCTTCGCCGGCACGAGCGGCTCCGGCACCATCGTCAGCCCGGACGGCTTCGTGCTGACCAACTTCCATGTGGTCGGCGACAACGACACCGGCCGCGCCTACGAGTGGCAGGGGATCTTCGTCACCGACCCGCGTTCACCCGACCTCGAGCCCGGGTTCCGCTACTGGGCACGCTTCGTGGCCGGCGACCCGCGGCAGGACCTGGCGATCGTGCACATCGTCGAGGACGCGGAGGAGCGGCCGCTGCCGGAAGGCTTCACGTTCGTGTCGATGCCGGTGGGCGACTCGAACTCGCTCATCCCCGGCGACCCGATCACGGTGGTGGGCTACCCCGGCATCTCGGGCAGCACGATCACGTTCACCTCGGGGATCGTGTCCGGGTTCCTCGGCGAGGACCTCGCCGCCGGCGGCAAGCAGTGGATCAAGACGGACGCCAAGCTGGCGCGCGGCAACTCCGGCGGCGCGGCCTTCGACGAGAACGGCCTGCTGGTCGGCATCCCGACCCTGCGCGTGCAGACGACCGACGAGAGCTACATCGAGCAGCAGGACTACCTGCGGCCGATCTCGCTCGCCTGGCCGCTGCTGACCGCCCACGTGGCCAACGTCAACCGCTCGGGCGGGCTCGGCAGCCAGGTCGCCAGCGTGGTGCCGACGCCGGCCAACCCGCTGGCACCGACGCCGACGCCGGCCACGCCGACGCCGACCCCGGTCACGCCCGTCGCCGGTGGGCTGCTGCTCGACGAGCGCGGCGCCCTGGGCCCCGGCAACGAGACGCTGGACTCCGGGGAGTACCTCGCGTTCCACGAGGTCGAGCTGACCGCGGGCGTGCCCGTCGCCATCGAGCTCAGCTCGGGCGCCTTCGACGTCTACCTGGCGGTGCTCGATCCTGCCGATCAGATCGTCCTCGAGGTCGACGACAGCCCGGGCCGCGGCAGCGACGTGGCCGAGGGCTTCGTCCCGGCGATGAGCGGGCGGTTCACGCTGGTCGTCACCAGCTACGCGCCCGGCGAGGCGGGCGACTACCTCCTGCAGGTGGCCGCGTCCAGCGCGGCGGTCGGCTCGGCCGCGCCCACGACCCCGCCGGGCGACCTGCTGCTCGCCGAACGGGGGGCGCTCGACGCGGTCGACTTCACGCTCGACAGCGGCGAGTACGTCGACGTCTACACCGTGTGGCTCGCGGCGGGCGCTCCGGTGTGGTTCGAGTTGCGTTCGGAGGCGTTCGACGTCTACCTCGTGGTGCTGGGGCCCGACGACGACATCGTCCTCGAGGTCGACGACTCGGCCGGCCACGGCCTGGACGTGGCGACGTCGCTCGTACCGCCGGTGACCGGTGAGTACCTGGTGGCGGTGACCAGCGCCTTCGCCGGCGAGACCGGCGCCTACACGCTGACGGCCCGCGCGGGCGAGGGCGGCCCGGCCGGCGGCTTCGTCGGCGGCGGCACCCCGGCCGCCGTGGGGGACGGCAGCGGCCTGGTGGGGCCGCTGGCCCTCGGCGAGCAGGTCCGCTCCGAGCTCGCGGGCACCGTCGACACGGCGGCGTTCCACACCTACGTCGTCGAGGTGCCCGCCGGGATGTCGACGCTGACCGTGGAGATGACCGCGGACGCCGACCTCGACCTGTTCCTCAAGTACGGCAGCGAGATCGTCTCGCTGGGCGACGACGGCGACTGGGACTTCCGCGACATCGACGTCGCGCAGCGCGCGGTGCTGACCGTCCCCGCGCCGCAGTCGGGTCGCTGGTACGTCGACGTCGTGTGGATCGACGGCGGACCCGGCACGGCGCGCTACGGGCTGCGGGTCCGCTGACGCCGATCGCGGCGGGCCACGCCGCGCCGCGCCGCGTCCAGCGGCGACACGCCGCGTCCAGCGGCGACACGCCGCGTCCAGCGGCGACACGCCGCGTCCAGCGGCGACACGCTCAGGGCCGGTCGACCAGCAGCGGCAGCGGGTCGATGGCGACCCACGCGCAGGGGTCCTCCGGGCTGCCGTCGTACACCCCCAGGTGCAGGTGGGGCGGGGTGCCGGCGGCGTTGCCGGAATCGCCCACGAAGCCGATGACCGTGTCGACGCCCACCCGCTGTCCCTCCACGAGGTCGTCGGGCACCGCGTCGAAGTGCGTGTAGTAGTAGCGCCGGCCGCCCTCGCCGACGATCGTCACCGACAGCCCGCCGAGGCTGAGGTCGTCGATGCGGTAGACGAAGCCGGCGGTGGCCGAGCGCACCGGCGTGCCGCGCGGCGCGAAGAGGTCCTGGCCCTCGTGGCGCCGGCCGCCCCCGCGGGGGGCGCCCCAGGTGTCGGCCACCTGCGCGACCCGCACGCCGTCCACGGGCATGAGCAGGACGTCGTCGGGCCGCTCGCCGACGCGCGCGAAGAACGCCGGCAGGAACGCGCGGTAGCGGGCGCGCATCGCGAAGCGGGCGCGCTCGGCCTCGGTGCGCGCGACGGGCGGGTCGCCGGCCTCGCAGACGTGATCGACGAACGCCGGGCGCACCACGGGGAAGGCCGGGTCGGGCAGCGACTGCGCGGCGGCAAGCCCCCACAGGCCGCCGACGATCGCGGCGAGCAGGGCCCACGGGCCACGCGGTGGGGCGTGGGACGGACGCGGCGGCATGCGGCACGCTACCCGGCGGGGCGCGCCGCCCTTCGTTCGGCAGGCCACGGTCGGACGCCGGCCCGCAGCGTCGGTCAAACGGACGACCGACGCGCGGGCGCGCGTCGCCGGATGGTGGTGGCGGAGGTCCCACCATGCCCAGATTCCCCCGCCGCCGCACCCTCTTCGTTCTCGCCGTCGCGCTCGTCGCCACGCTCGTCGCCGCCCAGGCGATGACCGGCGATCATCGTCCCGAGTACGCCGATTGGACGCGCCTCAACCCGCAGAAGAACTTCATCGCCAGCGCGCACCCCACCACCAAGGACGTCTACGTCAACGAGGTCGGCGCCGAGGCCGCGCTCACGCGCAGCTTCCCCTTCCCCGAGGGCAGCGCGCTGGTCAAGGAGAGCCTCGACACCGAGACGCTCTCCGTGTCCGTCATCACCGCCATGCGCAAGGTCGCCGGATTCGACCCGGCGAACGGCGACTGGCAGTTCGGCATGTTCGAGCGCATGGACGACGGCAGCTTCGGCGGCATGTGGGCCGAGGCGGGCAGCGAGATGCACACGATGTGCGTGACCTGCCACACCGGCGCCGCGGCCAACGACTACGCCTTCCTGACGTACACCGGCGACTGAGCCCGCGGGTGACGATCGCTGCGCCGGGCCGAAGCCCTCGCGCGGCGACCGGCGGCGAGGCGGCGCCACCATGGCGTGCGGTGTCGCCTCGCCGAGCCACGCAGACGCCTCAGTCGCTCGCCAGGTGCGTCCGATCGACCATCAGCGGCAGTGGGTCGAAGGCCCGGTGGCGGCAGCTCTCGGGGTCGAAGGCGTAGGCGCCGAAGTGCAGGTGCGGCGGCGTCCCGCCCGCGTTGCCGTCCGTGCCCACGTAGCCGAGGATGGTGTCGGGCGTGACGGCCATCCCCTCGCGCAGGCCCTCGGCGTACGCGTCGAAGTGGGTGTAGAAGTAGCGCACGCCGCCGGCGCCGAGCACCATCACCCCGCGCCCGCCGGTGAAGCGGTCGCTCACCTCGAACACGATCCCGTGCGTGGCCGAGCGGATCGGCGTGCCGCGCGGCGCGAACACGTCCTGGCCCTCGTGGCGCCGCCCGCCGCCGCGCGGGGCGCCCCAGGTGTCCGCGACCTGGGCCACGCGGACGCCATCCACGGGCATGGCGAGGACGGCGTCCGGCTCGGCGGGCAGGCGCGCGAGGTACTCGGGCAGCAGCGCCCGGAAGGCATCGCGACGGGCCGCCGCGAGGCGCTGGGCCTCCGTCGGCGGCTGCGACCAGGTCCGCTCCGGGCAGGTGAGGGCGAGCAGTTCGGGCCGGAGGAGCTGCAACTCGGCGTCGGGGGCGCGCTGCGCCGCGGCGATCGCGAGCGACGCGGCCAGGGTGAGGAGGACGCCGCGAAGGGCATGGCGGGATCGCATGCAAGAAGCTAGCGCACGGATCCGCGCGAGAACGTGAGCCACCGCCCGCTGCCCGCGGCGTCGCCGGTCGCGGCCCTCCGCGATGCGGGCGGCAGCGGCCGGCTCAGTCCGGCAGGTCCTCCGCCGCCGCCTCGATCCCCTCCAGGTGCAGCCGGTAGCGGCCGCGGGTCCCCTCGAGGACGCCGTCCGCACGCAGGCTGGCGATCGCCGACGTCACCGACACGCGCGTGGCGGGCACCATGCCGGCGAGGTCGTCGTGGCGCAGCTCCGTGTCGAGCGTCCACCAGCCGTTGCCCTCGTCGCGTCCGTAGCGCCGCGCCTGATCGAGCAGGAGCGTGGCCAGGCGGTTGCGGATGGGCGCCTCGATGCGCGCCAGCTGGTCGCGACAGCCGAACAGCTTGCCGGCCAGGATCTGCGTGAACGCCAGCACGAAGCCGGGCGCGTGCAGCGACAGCCGCCGGTAGTCCTCCTGGCTCATCGGGCAAGTGGCGACGTCGGTGAGGGCCACCGCGTCCACCCGGTAGAGGTCGCCGTCGTCGACGAAGGCCTCCCCGAAGAAGTCGCCCGGGCCGCACACGGCCAGGATGCGCTCGCGACCGTCCGCGGTGGGCGCGACGAGCTTGACCCGCCCCTTGGCGACGACGTGCAGGTGGCTCGCCGGATCTCCGGCGTGGAAGACGTAGCCGCCGCGGGGGTAGGGGCGCTCGGGGCAGACCTGCATGAACGTGCGCATGTCGTCGGGCGGCACGCGCTCCACCAGCCCGGTGCCGGCGACGTGCCAACCGGGGCGCGCCTCAGCCACCGCGCGACGCCCGTCTCGTCGTGTGCATGCTGCACGGTAGACGCTTCGTCGCGCCCCACCGCGTCGCCGGGGTCACACCCCGCGCAGCAACGCCTCGATCTGCGACGGGCTCGGCACGCGGCCGCTGACCAGGACGCGCTCGTCGACGACCAGGGCGGGCGTGGCCGTGACGCCGTAGCCCATGATGGCGGCGATGTCCTCGACCTTCTCGACCTCGGCGGTCATGCCGGCGTGCTCCAGCGCGAGCTGGACGTTGGCGGCGAGGCGCTGGCAGTTGGCGCAGCCCGATCCCAAGACCTTGACGTTCACGACGACCTCCCTGGGGTGCTCACAGCACCGCGTTGAACAGGATCCCGACGCCGACGATGCCGGCGGCGACGACGGCGGCGAAGATGGCGATGAGCTGCGGCTTGAGCACGCGGCGCAGCAGGATCATCTCGGGGAGCGAGAGCGCGACGACCGACATCATGAACGCGAGCAGCGTCCCCATCGCCAGGCCCTTCGCCTGCAGCGCGGCCACCAGCGGGATGACGCCGACCACGTTGGTGTAGAGCGGCACGCCGAGCAGCACGGCCAGGGGCACCGCGAACGGGTTGTCGGGGCCGGCGATGCGGGCGAAGAGGTCCTCGGGGAGCCAGCCGTGGATGGCGGCGCCGAGGCCGATGCCGACGAGCAGGAAGGGCCAGATGCGGCGCAGGATGCTGCCCACCTCGTCGAGGCCGAGCGCGAAGCGATCGGCCCAGCCGAGCCCGAGCGCCGGATCGACCCCCGCCCGCACCCGCGTCTCGAACACGAAGCCCTCGACGAAGCGCTCCAGCCGCAGGCGACCCAACAGCGTCGCCGCGACGATGGCCACGACGAGCCCGGCGCCGACGTACAGCGCCGCGATCTGCCAGCCGAACAGGCCGTAGAGCAGCGTCACCGCCACGACGTCGACCATCGGGCTGGCGATCAGGAAGGCCAGGGTGGCGCTGAGCGGCACCCCGGCGGCGACGAAGCCGATGAACGCCGGCACGGCGGAGCATGAGCAGAAGGGGGTGGCGACGCCGAGGAGGGCGCCCAACACCGTCCCGAGCCCCGCGCGGCGGCCGCCGAGCAACGCCCGCGTGCGCTCGACGCTCAGGAAGGAGCGCAGGACGGTCACCACGAAGACGATGCCGGTCAGCAGCAGCAGGATCTTGCTGACGTCGTAGAAGAAGAAGTGCACGGCACCGCCGAGCCGGGTGGCCGGGTCGAGGCCGACGACCCCGTAGACCCACCAGTCCCAGAACGGCAGGATCGTGCGGTAGAGGACGATCCAGACGGCGAGCGCCGCCACCACGAGCAGCCAGGCGCGGGCATCGGCGCGCTGCGCGCCGGCGACCGTCGCCTGCATCAGCCCACCGCCGGCCGGGCGGCGGTCCGCCGGGATGGGGCCGGCCGGGACGAGGTCGCGCAGCACGCCGCGGTCCCGCCCTCGCGCACCCCGGCCAGCAGCCGCTCGAGGCCGCCGAACGCCTCCGGCCGCAGCCGGTAGTCGATCCAGCGCCCCCGGCGCGAGCCCTCGACCAGGCCCGCCTCGCGCAGCACCCGGAGGTGGTGGGAGAGGAGGTTGCCGGCGACGTCGACCTCTTCCTGTAGCGAGCAGACGCAGCGGGGGCCGGCGCCGAGCAGCGTCACGATGCGGAGACGGGTCGGGTCGGCGAGGGCCCGCAGCAGCGGCAGGGCCGCGTCGGGATCGAACGTTTCAACGGTCGTTGCACCAACCATGGTTGAAGTATGGGGCGCGGCGGCGGCCGTTGGCAGGTCCGAACGTCCCCACCCCGCGGTCGGCTCCCGCATGCGTCCTCCGCCCGCGTCGTGACCGTCGCCGACGCCCCTACGGCGTCGCCGTCGTCGAAGCCGAGCGCTCGCCGCCACGACGAGGCGCCCACGGCGCGATGGCCGTGGGCGCAGGCTGCGTGCGGTCCGCGGGCGTCTCAGCTCGCGGGCTTCTCCTCGGCGTCGTCGTGGGCGTCGCCGTCGGTCGGCTCGCTGGCGGGCGTCTCGTCGCCCGACGCCGGCGCGTCGCCCGAGGTGGCCGCCTCGGCCGAGGCGGCGGCGTGGGCCGTCGTGTCGACCGGCGCGGGGGCGGCGGCGTCGGTCGGCTCGGCCACGACCGGCGCCTCGCGGGTCGCGGGGGCCGGCGCGGCGGTGCGCAGTGCGGAGGCGACGCCGCGGGCGCTGTCCGGCCGGAACAGCATCCAGGCGCCGGCCGCGATCAGCAGGACGGGGACGATCCAGCCGCCGCTGGTGGTCAGCGCGACGACGGCCAGCACCGCGAGGACGGCGGCCGGGAAGATCGCCCAACCCTGCGCGTGCCGCGGCAGGCGGGTGAGCACGAAGAAGGTGGCGGCGAGACCGAAGAGGAAGACCGCCCCGCCGGCGCCGGCGTTGCGCGTCATGCCGTCGATCAGCGCGGTCACGGCCAACGAGAAGAGCGTGCCGGCGGGGATCACGGCCCACCACTGGTTGGCGTCCTCGCGGTAGACCAGCGCGAAGGCGAGGCCGATCGAGCCTAGGAACGCGAAGCCGCCGAGCGCCTCGGGCGCGATCGAGGCGATCGCGAGGCCGGCGAGCGGGAAGACCGCCAGCCGCCAGAAGCGCGAGCCGGTCTGGCGGCCCTGGAGGTGCGCGAAGTAGGCGGCGGCGCCGAACAGCACCAGGCCGGGGAGGCCACCGAGGCCGCCGAACCAGCCGAGCGTGCCGAACAGACCGAGGACGCCGATGCCGATGAGGATGAGGCCGGGGACGAGGCGGCGTCGGTCGATGCCACTGAGATCGAAGCGGAAGGACATGGTGGACCTCCTTGAGGGTCGCCCCCAGGTTAGAGCGACGGGCCGGCGGCGTGCATCGGCCGACGGTGGGTGCGGGCGCTGCGCCCGATGGGGGAGTCCGCCTCCCCCATCCGACGGAGGCGGCCACGCCGCGGCGGCGGGTACCCTGGCGTGGGAGACCCCATGAACCCCGAACCGACCCCGCAAAACCGCGTGCGCGTCCTCCTCGTCGACGACCACACCGTCGTGCGCCGGGGCCTGCGCATGGTGTTCGAGCTCGAGGACGACCTCGAGGTGGTCGGCGAGGCCGCCGACGGCCGCGAGGCTCTGGAGCGGGTCGCCGAACTGCGGCCCGACGTCGTGGTCATGGACCTGCTCATGCCGGTCATGAACGGCGTCGAGGCGACCCGCGCGATCCGCTCGACGTACCCCGACGTCGAGGTCGTGGCCCTGACGTCCGTGCTCGAGGACCGCATGGTGGTGGACGCGGTCGAGGCCGGCGCCGCCGGCTACCTGCTCAAGGAGACGCGGCCCGACGACCTGTTCGAGGCCGTGCGCGCCGCCGCTCGCGGCGAGGTGCGCCTCGACCCGCGCGCCCAGCAGCGCCTCATGCGCGAGCTGCGCCGCCCCGCGGCCCCCGAGCCGGCGCGCGAGGCCCTCACCGAGCGCGAGTCCGAGGTCCTGCAGCACCTGGCCCGCGGCGCGACCAACAAGGCGATCGCGCAGGCGCTCGGCGTCGGCGAGGCCACCGTCAAGAGCCACGTCTCGGCCGTCCTCGCCAAGCTCGGCCTCAAGAGCCGCACGCAGGCGGCGCTCCACGCCCTGCGGGAGGGGTGGGTGACGCGTGACCCATGAGGAGGGCGCCACAAACGTCCCCCTGCTGCAACGCCTGTCGACCCGGCTGACGCTGCTGCTCCTGGCCGTGGTCGCCGTCCTCGCGGGCGCCACCGCGGTGCTGCTGTGGCGCGGCCTCGACGCCCTCCTGCTCACCCCCGACGGCACCGGCGCCGTGCTCGCCGACGTCGATCCCGAGGCGGTCGGCGCGGTCGTGCGCGGCACCGCGATCAACCTGGCGGTGGTGGTGGCGGTGACCATCATCGCGGCGACGGCCTTCTCGCGCGCGCTGCTGGCGGAACCGATCGCCCAGCTCACCGACGCCACGCGGGCCCTGGCGGCCGGCGACCGCAGCGTGCGCCTGCCCGACCGCGACCGCTCGGAGCTCGGCGAGCTCGCCACCTCCTTCAACGCGATGGCGGACGCCCTCAGCGAGGCCCAGCAGGGCCTCGAATCGCGGGTCGCGGCGCGCACCGCCGAGCTCCGGGCGCTGCTCGAGCTGTCCAACACGATCGCCGTCACCACCGAGCTGCAGCCGCTGCTGGCCGCGGTGCTCGACCGCCTCGACGAGGCCGGCGCCACGGCCGCCGCCGAGGTGTGGGAACTCGGGCCCGACGGCGGCTGGGGCCGGCTGGTCGCGCGCGGCGACGCCTTCGCCGACGTCCCGCCCCGGCCCGACGAGGACGAGCCCGCGCCGGTGGTCGGCGACCTGCTGACGCTGCCGCTGCGCGTCCGCGACCGCACGGTCGGCCTGCTCCGCGCCCGGGCGCGCGAGGGCGCGACCTGGGACGACGAGCGCCTGCATTGGGCCAGCGGCGTCGCGGCGCAGGCGGCGGTGGCGATCGAGAACGTGCGCCTCTACGAGCGCGCGCGCGACGAGGCGACCGAGGAGGCCCGACGGCACCTGGCGCGCGAGCTGCACGACTCGGTCAGCCAGGCGATCTACGCGATCGTGCTGACGACCCACGCCGCCCAGCGGCGCGCGGAGCGCGACCCCCACCGCGCTCGCGAGGCGCTCGACACGGTGGTGGAGCTGGCGGAGGCAGCGCTGGCCGAGATGCGCGCGTTGATCTTCGAGTTGCGCCCCGAGGCGCTGGTCGACGTCGGCCTCGTCGGCGCCCTGCACCGCCAGCTCGACGGCCTCGAGCTGCGCCACGGGCTCGCGACCGAGCGCGAACTCCCCGACGAGCCGGACCTCCCCTTCGCCAGCAAGCAGGTGCTGCTGCGGGTCGTGCAGGAGGCTTTGCACAACGTCGTCAAGCACGCCCGTGCCACGTCCGTCCACGTCGGCGGCTGGGCCGAGGAAGGGCGCCTGCACCTGCGGGTCCGCGACGACGGCGTCGGCTTCGATCCGAACGGCACGTTCCCCGGCCACCTGGGGCACACCTCGATGCGCGAGCGCCTCGCGGCCCTCGGCGGGCACCTGCGGCTCGCCAGCGCGCCCGGTGCGGGCACCACCGTGGAACTCGACGTGCCGCTCGCGGCGGACGGGGCGACGTCCGGCACCGCCGCGAACGCCGCGCCGGCAGGGACGGGGGGTACCGCGTGAACCGCCGCGTCGCCGGCGCCCTGCTGCTGCTGGCGGGGGCCGCCACCCTGCTCGCGGGCCGGGGTGTCGTCGGGCTGCTCGCCGAGCTCGCCTGGATCGGCGGCCTGGCGCTCGCGGCCGTCGTCGCCTGGCGGGCGTTGACCCCGCGCGCCCCGTTGGGGTTGCGCATCGTCGTCCACGCCGCCCTGGGGATGACGGCGGCCGCCACCACGACGCAGCTCTCCGGGCCCGCCTTCCTCGGCTTCGTGGCCGTCGCCTTCTGGCTCGTCTACCGCACGCCCTCGCGCCGCCAACCGGTGACCGGCTGGGCGATCATCCCGGCCGGCGTCCTGACCACCCTGGCCGCCGTCGCCGCGGTGGACTCGCTGCGACCGCGCTGGGACGGGGGCGCCGTCTTCCTGCTCGGCATGACCGCCACCTTCACCGCCATCTACCTGCTGCCGCGTGAGCGCGGTGGCGGGCGCTGGGCCCTGTGGCCCGCGCTGGCGTGGGCCCTGCTGACCGTACTGGCCAACGATCCGACGGGCGCGTTCACGCGCTGGTGGCTGCCGCTGACGATGATCGGCGTCGGCGTCGCGGTGCTCGGCTGGACGCGCCGGGGGCGGTAACGGGCGCGGCCTCGTCGCGGCACGGTTCCGCCGCGGCGCGGCCTCGTCGCGGCGAGCGGCCTGGCGCCGGAGCGGCTCAGTCGAGCGTAGCCGCCACCGGTTCGTTCGAGCGCCGCAACTCCAGCGACGGCACGAGGGCCGTGACGACCAGCGCCGCGGCCACCACCCACACCAGCGCAGCGAAGATGGCGGTGACGGCGTCCGCGAAGCCCTGGCGGATCGCCTCGGCCACCGTCGACGCGACCGCCTCGGCCTGCTCGTCGAGCTGGCTGCGGAGCTGCGCGGCCAGGGCGGCGGTGGCCGCGGCGTCGCCACGGGCCCGCACGGCGGCGCCCAGGATGAAGCCGCGTGCCTCGTCCGGCACGGCGCTCTCGTCCAGCGCCCGCACGATCGCCTGCGGGTCGGGATCGTCGAGGGCCGCGATCAGGGCGTCCGCCTGCGCCCCGAACGCCTCGCGCACCGCGGCGCCGACGTCGCCGCCGCCGGTCGAGGCCAGCTCGCCGCCGCTGAAGGCCGGCGCCTCCAGGCCCGTGGCCGCGGCCGTGCGACCGACCCCGGCGAACGCGGCCGCCAGCATCGTCGCCAGGATCGTCCCCATGACGGCGGCGCCGACCGCGCCGCCGATCTGCCGGAAGAACTGCGCCGCGCTGGTCGCCTGCCCCACCTTGCGCGGGTCGATCGCGTTCTGGATCGCCAGCGTGTAGAGCGGCAGCCCGGGCCCGACGCCGAGGCCCGCGATCACCATGTAGAGCGTCACGCGCCAATAGGGCACGTCCGCGGACATCGTCGACAACAGGAACATCGCCAAGAGCAGGACGACGCCACCGAACACCATCAGCCCCTTGTAGCGGCCGAGCCGCGAGGCGATCTGACCGGCGAACACCGAGCCGAGGACCGTGCCGATCGACAGCGGGATGAGGCTGAGCCCCGCGCGCGTCGCGCTGACGCCGACGACGTTGACCATGAACAGCGGCAGGAAGATGACCGTCGACAGGAAGGCCGCGCCGAGCAGGAAGGCCGCGAGGTTGGCGGTCGCGAACACGCGGTCGGCGAACAGGCGCACCTCGAGGACCGGGCTCGCGGACGCCAGCGAGCGCAGCACGAAGGCGACCGCGAAGGCGGCCGCCACGGCGAACGCGCCCAGGGTGACCGCGCCGCCCCACGGGTAGACGGCGCGGTCGAGCTGCAGTGCGAGCACGAACGGCACCAGCGCGCCGATGAGGAAGAGCGCCGAGGGCACGTCGAGCCGGCCCGAGGTGTCCTTCGGGCGCAGCGGCGGCATCCGCGCCGCCACGAACCACAGCGCGACGGCGCCGACGGGCACGTTCACGTAGAAGACCCAGCGCCACCCCTCGACGCCGGGGACGAGCGCGCCGCCGTAGTCGGTCAGCAGGCCGCCGATCCACGGGCCCAGCACGCTGGCGACGCCGAAGGTCGCGCCGACCAGCCCCTGGTACTTGCCGCGCTCTCGCGGCGAGAACAAGTCGGCGATGACGATGAAGGCGAGGGAGAAGAGTCCGGCGCCACCCAGGCCCTGGACGGCGCGGAACACGATGAGCTGGCTCATGCCGTCCCCGAGCAGCGGCAGCGTCCCGAACTCCCCCGCGACGCCGGACAGCAGCGAGCCGAGCAGGAAGGTCGCGATCGCGAACAGCACGATGCGCTTGCGCGAGAACATGTCCGCGAGCTTGCCGTAGATCGGCACCAGCACCGTCGAGGCGAGCAGGTAGGCGGTCGCCACCCAGGCGTAGCGCGAGACGCCCTGCAGGTCCTCGACGATCTTCGGGAGGGCGGTGGCGACGATCGTCTGGTCGAGCGCCCCGAGGAAGACGGCGAGCAGGATCCCGATGAGCGTGAGGGTCTTGTCGCGCGGCGAGAGGTTCACCCGCGGAGCTTACGCCCGCGCGCCCCGGCCCTGGCGTGGCGCAGGCGCCGCGTGAGCCGCGCGGGTCGCACCGATCGGGCGCCGTCAGCCTTCGTCGCGCCGCCGGTCGCGCCGGTACGCCCACACCGCCACCAGCGAGAAGACCACGAAGGTGCCCGCGAGCCAGGCGACCGACACCAGCGTGCCGGCGGGCTCGATGCCGGTGTACGCGGTGATGTCGGCGGCGGGCGCGAACGACGACCAGATCAGGCGACCGTAGTGGTAGGTCGGCAGGTAGGGCGCCAGGTTGCGCAGGAAGTCGGGCAGCGAGCTGAGCGGGAGGAAGAACCCGGAGGCGAAGGACAGCGGCAGGAACACGAGGTTGCCGATCGTGCTGGCCGCGCGCGGGCGCGCGAGGAAGCCGAGCGCGAAGCCGAGGGGGGCGAGCGCGACGCCGCCAGCGAGCATGACGCCGGCCACCTGCAGCCATTGCTGCGGGGACAGGCGGACCTGCGCGAAGGCCGCGGCGACGCCGAAGAGCACCAACAGGGTGACCGCGGCGTACAGGACGCTCATCGCCAGCTTCCCGCCGAGGTACACCCACGCCGGGGCCGGCGTGGCCCGCATGAGCCGCAGCCACCCCTTGCCGCGCTCCTGCGCGATCTCCACACCGAAGGCGAACAGCACCAGGCTGAGGATGCCGAAGGCGCCGAAGCCCGGCATCATCATCGTCGACACGCGGGTGCCCGCCGGGAGCATCGCGCGGGCGTTCGGTGGCGCGAACATGAGGAACAGCAGGACGGGGATCGCGACGACGCCGATGACGAAGTCGGGCGCGCGGAGGCTGGCCACGAACTCGGCGCGCGCCTGCGCGAACCACAGGCCCCACGCGCCGCCGCTGGGCCGGGCGTTGGCGCTGAGGCGACGGCCGTCGCGACGATCGCTCGGCCCCGTCACGCCGCCACCCCCTCGCGCCGCGTCAGGGCCACGAAGGCGGCCTCCAGGTCGGCGTCGGTCACGGTCAGGTCGCGCAGCTCGGCGCCCTGGGCGAACAGCTCGCGCAGCAGGCGTTCAGGCTCGCTGGTGTACACCGCCCACAGGCCGCCGGGTTCGAGGTCGACCCGCTGCACGTCGGGTCGGCCTTCCAGCACGGACACGGGCAGGTCTGCGCGGAAGCGCACCGTCCGGTCGGCGACGCGTCGCTTGACCTCGGACGGCGTCCCCTCGGCGATGATCCGCCCGCTGTCGATGACGACCAGGCGCCGCGCCACGGCGTCGGCCTCGGACAAATGGTGGGTCGTGAAGAGCACGGTCTTCCCCAGCTCGGCGAAGCCGACGACCTGCTGCCAGAACGCGCGCCGGCCCTCGACGTCGAGCGCCACGGTGGGCTCGTCGAGGAACAGCAGGTCGGGGTCGCCGACGATGGCCAGGGCGAAGTACAGTCGCTGCCGCTCGCCGCCGGAGAGGGTCGACACCAGCGCTCGCGCCCTCGGCTCGAGGCCGGCGCGTGCAAGCACCTCGTCGGTCGGCAGCGCGAACGGGTAGTAGCGCGAGAAGAGCTCCACGATCTCGCGGACCCGCAGCGCGGAGGGGACGCCGGACTCCTGCAGCATGACCCCCACCCGACCGCGTGCCTCGCGCCGATCGGGCGACCCACCGAACAGCCGAGCCTCCCCAGACGTCGGCTGGGTCAGGCCCAGCATCACCCGGATCGACGTCGTCTTGCCCGCGCCGTTCGGTCCGAGGAACCCGACCACCTCGCCCTCCGCGACCGCCAAGTCGACACCGGCGAGCGCGCGGACGTCGCCATAGCGCTTCTCCACGCCAAGCATCTCGACCACCATGGACGTACCTCCTGGCGGACCATGCTAGCGGCGCGCGGCGGCGACGCGCATCCGCCATCGGTGGGCGGCCGCCTCCGCCGAGCGGGGGATGCCGCCTCTCGGCTCGAAACCGAGGTGGGGGCCTCCGGCCCGCGACACACTCGGCAGTTCGCGAGCTCTGCTCGCGAACTGCAATGTCTCGGGGGTGGGGGCCGCCGGCCCCCACCCCCGAGACTCATTCGCCTTGCCCCAACGAGTACCCCGGCAACCCGTCGAAGTCGAACAGTTGCTCCGTCTTGATGACCTCGTAACCCGCGCCGTGGACGGCGGCGAGCAAGCGCAGCACGGCGTCGAAATCGGTGACGGCGCCGTCGGCGGGGTGGAAGCGGCAGCGCCAGTGGTCGGTGCAGAAGGTCTCGGCGAAGCCCTCGGGCCACACCTTGACGCCGCGGTTGGTGATCATCTTCAGGTGCCAGCCGACCGCCTTCGCGGTGGCGGCCAGGGCCGGCCCGAGCACCTCGGGGTCGCGGCCCCCCTCGCGCCAGTCGAGGAAGACGTCGACGCCGCGCAGGTCCTTGCGCTCGACCGGCGGCTCGGGCAGGTCGACCTGCAGGTCGACCTTGCGGTAGTGCACGGGCGGCAGGTGCAGGGGGTCGTCGCCGAGGCGCTCGATGACGGCGTCTGCGAAAGCCTGTGTGCCGACGCGCTCGATGCTGCTGCCGGCACGGTAGAGGTCACCGGTGTGGACGCCGTCCTCCAGCGTGCGCAGCCAGGCGTTGGCGACCCGCTGTGCGACGTCGGCCTGACCGACGTGCACGAGCATCTGCACCGCTGCCAGCAGCATGCCCGAGGGGTTGGCGAGGTCCTGACCGGCGATGTCGGGGGCGCTGCCGTGGACGGCCTCGAACATCGCGACGCGGTCGCCGACGTTGGCGGAGCCGCCGAGGCCGACGGAGCCGGCGATCTGGGAGACGATGTCGGAGAGGATGTCGCCGTAGAGGTTGAGCGTGACGACGACGTCGAAACGGTCGGGCGTGTCGGCGAGGCGAGCGGCACCGATGTCGATGATGAGGTGCTCGGCCTCGATGTCGGGGTACTCGGCCGCGACCGCGTCGAACGTGCGGTGGAACAGGCCGTCGGTCACCTTCATGATGTTGTCCTTGGTCATGCAGGTGACCTTGCGGCGGCCGTAGGCGCGGGCGTACGCGAACGCGAAGCGCACGATGCGCTCGCTGCCGGGCCGGGTGATGAGCTTGAGCGACTGGGTGACCTCGCGCGTCTGGCGGTGCTCGATGCCGGCGTAGAGGTCCTCCTCGTTCTCGCGCACGATGACGAGGTTCATGTTGTCGTGGTGCGTCGGCACGTAGGGTCCGTACGACTTGGTCTCGCGCACGTTGGCGAAGAGCCCGAGGCTCTTGCGCAGGGTGACGTTGACGCTCTTGTAGCCGCCGCCCTGGGGCGTGGTGATGGGGCCCTTGAGCAGGACCCGGTGCCGCCGCAACAGGTTCCAGGCGTCGTCGGGCACGCCGGTGGCGACGCCGCGCTCGTACGCCACCTGGCCGAGCACGACCGGCTTCCAGTCGATGCGGGCGCCGGCGGCGTCCAGGATGCGCAGCGTGGCGCGGGTGATCTCGGGACCGATGCCGTCGCCCTCGGCGACGACGACCGGGATGGGGCTCTGGGAGGCGTCCATGGCGCCAGGTTATGCCGCTCGCGGCGTCGGACGCCACCGCGCTTCGGGGTACGTCAGCCGTATTCCGCCGTGAGTCGGCGCACGCGCGCCAGCGCGTGCGCTGGCGCGGCCACGGGCCAACCCACCGTCAACCGTACTCGGCCGCAAGTCGCCGCACGCGCGCCAGCGCGTGCGCTGGCGCGACCAGGGGCCAACCCACCGTCAACCGTATTCGGCGGCGAGTCGC
>JAABRV010000044.1 GCA_011390735.1 Trueperaceae bacterium
CCCGGCGCCCGCGGGCGCCGGGCGGAGAGGCTCAGAAGTTCGCGTTGTACTCCGCGAGGCGGGCGTCGGCCTCGGCCTTGGCCTGCCGCATCGTCGCCTCGACGTCCGCGCCCGAGTAGATGCGCTGCAGCGCCTCGCCGATGATCGTGCGCGTCTCGAGGAAGCTCCCGAGGAGCGCGCCCGCGGTGGCCTGGTTGGGAATCGTCTCGAGCAACTGCTCGAACGCGACCGCGAAGTTCGGCTCGGCCTCGAACCAGCCCTCGTCCTCGAGCAGGGCGACGGAGGCGTCGACCACCGGGTAGTAGCCGGTCAGCTTGTGCCAGCTGACCATGTTCTCCGCGTTCGTCATGTAGAGCACGAAGTCGCGCGCGATCTCGAGCTCCTGTTGGGGGTTGCCCTTCGTGAGCCAGACGCTGGCGCCGCCGATGACCACCCCGTTGCGCTCGACGCCGTCGGGGATCGGCAGCAGGCCGGTCCGCACGTCGAAGCCGACGTCGGCCGCGGCGCGGGTGATGTTGCCGGCGTCCGCGGTCGAGGTGATGAAGAACACCGCCTCCTGGTTGCCGAAGATCGCCTCGGAGCCGCTCCAGTCCTCCAGCGTGCCGGTGTACGCGTAGTCGCGGTTCACGGCCAGGTCCGCCATGAACTGCCCGACGCGCAGCGCCGCCTCGCTGTCGAGCAGCACCTCGGTGGCCCGCGCATCGCGGCCGTTGCCGTTGTTCACCAGCATCGCGCCCTGCTCCGCGACCCACTGCTCGAAGAGCCAGCTGTGCAGCGGGAAGGTGATGCACGAGGCGGAGACGCTGCTCGCGCGGATCGTGTCGCACGCGTCCATGACCTCGCCGAACGTCGCGGGGAGCGCGTCGGGATCGAGGCCGGCCTGCTCCATCAGCTGCACGTTGGCGTACAGGATGGGGCTGCTGCTGTTGAACGGCAGCGAGTTCACCGCGCCGTCGATCGTGTAGTAGTTGATGACCGGCTCGATGTAGAGGCTCGCGTCGAGCCCGCCGAGGTTGCCGATCGGCTCGAAGATGCCCGAGTCGACGGCCAGCTGGCTGCCGACCTCGAACAGCTGCACCAGGTGGGGCGGCTCGCCCTGGCGGGCGGCCAGGACCGCGGCCTGCAGCGTCTCGCGGTAGCTGCCCTTGCGCTCGCCGACGACGCGGTAGTCGAGGCCCTGCTCGGCCAGCGTCGCGTTGAACTCGTCGATGCGGTCGTCGATCCAGCCGGACCGCGGCGCGTCGCTGAAGGCGTACCAGAACTCGATCGAGGTCTGGGCGCTGCCGAAACCGATCGACAGGGCGGCGAGAAGGAGTAGGAGCGTTCGAAGCATGCGTACCTCCAGGTGCGTGTGGGATCCACGCTCGACCGGTCGTTCGGTCGCGTGTCGGACCCCTCATAGGGTCTCGCGCTCGCGTCAGCGGAGCGTCAAGGCGGGCTGGGACAGCCTATCAGGATGAGCGCCCGCGCGGGCCGCATGCCAGCGATGCCGCCGCGACCGGCTCGGCGCCGCGCCGCGGTTAGCGTGACGCTGTCCGGCATGCCCGGACCACCGACCGCACCCACCACCTCACCCCGCACCGGAGGTCGCCCCGTGAAGATCGCCATGTTCAGCACCAAGAGCTACGACAAGACCACCTTCGAGCGCGCCAACCGCGCGCACGGCCACGAGATCACCTACCTGGAGCCGCGGCTGCTGCCTGCGACCGCGCCGCTGGCGGCCGGCCACGACGCCGTCTGCGCCTTCGTCAACGACGACCTGTCGGCCGCGGTCCTGCGCAGCCTGAAGGAGCACGGTGTCGAGCTCCTGGCGTTGCGCTCGGCCGGCTTCAACCACCTCGACGTGGAGGCCGCCGACGAGCTCGGCCTCACCGTGGCGCGCGTGCCCGCCTACTCGCCGCACGCCGTCGCCGAGCACGCCGTCGCCCTCATCCTGGGCCTCAACCGCAAGGTGTTCCGGGCCTACAACCGCGTGCGCGACGGCAACTTCTCGCTGGAGGGGCTGCTGGGCTTCGACCTCCACGGTCGCACGGTCGGCGTGGTCGGCACCGGCCGCATCGGGCAGATCTTCGCCGGCATCATGCGCGGCTTCGGCTGTGAGGTCCTGGGCTACGACCCCTACCCCGACCCCGACGCCGAGCGCGTCCTTTCGTACGTGTCGCTCGACGAGCTCTTCGCCCGCAGCCACGTGATCTCGCTGCACTGCCCGCTCACGCCCGAGACCCACGACCTGATCGACGCCGAGGCCGTCGGCCGCATGCGCGACGGCGTCATGCTCATCAACACCAGCCGTGGCCGGCTGGTGGACACGACCGCGGTGATCGACGGCCTGAAGAGCGGCCGCATCGGCCACCTCGGCCTCGACGTCTACGAGGAGGAAGAGGCGCTGTTCTTCCAGGACCTCTCCGGGCAGGTGATCCAGGACGACGTGTTCAGCCGGCTGCTCACCTTCCCGAACGTGCTCGTCACCGGACACCAGGGCTTCTTCACCCAGGAGGCCGTGACGAACATCGCCGAGACGACCCTGGCGAACGTCACCGCCTTCGCGTCCGGCGAGGGCGAACTGCACCGGGTCACCGCGGCCAAGGGCGGCTAGCCCGTGGGGACGGGGGACCCTTCGACAGCGTTGCTCGCAGCCCTCCCGCTGCTGGTCGTGCTGATCGCCATGCTCGGCCTGCGGTGGTCGGCGGCGCGCGCCGGCGCCGTGGGCCTCGCCCTCGGCCTGCTCGTCGCGGTCCTGGCCTTCGGCTTGGGCGTTCGCACCCTTCCGGAGTTGGGCGCACTCACGGCCATCGGCGGGGTCCTGCTCGAGGCGGCCTTCATCGCGGCGACCATCCTGTGGATCGTCTTCCCCGCGCTGTGCATCCACGAGCTGCAGCTGCGCACCGGCGCGATCGACGTGCTGCGCGACGCGATGGCCCGCCTCACCGGCGATCCCCGCATCCTGGCGCTGCTCGTCGCCTGGTTCTTCGTGCTCTTCGTGGAGGGCGCCGCCGGGTTCGGCACCTCGGTGGCGCTGGCCGCGCCCTTCCTGGTCGCCGCCGGCTTCGGCCGGGTCGAGGCGGTCGCCATCGCGCTCATCGGTCACGCCGCCGGCGTGTCGTTCGGCGCGGTCGGCACGCCGGTGCTGGCGCAGGTGGCGATCACCGACTTCACGGGCCGCGAGCTGGCCGCGGCGACGGTGGTCTACCACTCGCTGGCGGGGCCGCTGCTGCCACTGGTGGTCATGTTGCTGGTGACCCGGACGCTGCCGCGCGAGCGGCGTGCCGGCTGGGGCGCCTGGGGCTGGACCCTGCTCGCCGCCGCCGCCTTCCTGCTGCCGCACCACCTGCTCGCCACCAACGTCGGGCCCGAGCTCCCGACGCTGGCGGGCTCGCTGGTCGGCGGGCTGGCGTTCGTCGGGGTCCTGCGCATCGCCAGCGGGCGCGGTCGGGGGCGGCGCGAACGCGGGTCCGCCGAGGCGCCCCGGGCCGCCCCCGCAGACGGGTCCTCGGCGCGACCGGCGCGTCCCGCAGGCCTGGCGACCGCCGGTGCTCCGTACCTGGCGTTGGTGGCCGCGGTGCTCGCCACCCGCCTCCTGCCGCCCTTGCAGGAAACGCTCAGCGAGGCGACCTGGGCCTGGCAGCAGGGACCGTTCGGCGGCAGCTTCGCGCCGCTCTACCACCCGGGCAGCCTGCTGCTGCTCGCGTTCCTGGCGGGCGCCGCCTGGCAGCGGGCGCCGCGGCGAGAGGCGTTGGGCGCGGCGCGTGACGCCGCCCTCCGGCTCGTCCCGGTCGCGCTGGCCCTGGTCGCCATGCTGAGCCTGTCGCGGCTGATGGTGCATGCCGGCATGATCGAGGCGCTGGCCGCCGCGGTCGCGGCCGGCGCCGGGCCGGCGTGGCCCTACCTCGCGCCCTTCGTCGGCCTGCTCGGCACCTTCGTGACGGGTTCCGCGACGACCTCGAACATCCTCTTCACCGACTTCCAGCTCGTCGCCGCGCGCGGCCTGGGCCTGTCTCCCACGGCGATGCTGGGCGCGCAGGGGTTCGGCGCCGCGGTCGGCAACATCGTCTGCCCCCACAACCTCATCGCCGCCGGCGCCACCGTGGGGCTGGTGGGCCGGGAGGGCGAGGTGCTGCGGCGCACGCTCTGGGTCGCCCTGGCCTATGCCGCCGTGGGCGGGCTGTTGGCGGGGCTCGTGTTCGCCTGATCGCCCGGTTCGCCGCCGTCGGCATCGTCGTCGCCGGAGAGGTCGTCGTCCGGCGACGCTCCCTCCCCGTCCAGCTCCTCGTCGTCCGGTTCCACGTGCTCGTGGTCGCCCATGGTCGACGGCGGCGCCTCGGGTTCGCGCTCCTGCGGATCCGGGTTGACCGGTTCGTTCCGCAGCGCCTTCAGCAGGGCGAAGCACATCAACCACATGATGACCACGAACGGCAAGCCCGCGGCGATCGAGGCCGTCTGCAGCGCCGTCAGCCCGCCGAGCACCAGTAGGACGCCGGCCACCACGCCCTCCGTCACGGCCCAGAACACCCGCTGCACCTTGGGCGGGTCCGTGTGCCCACCGGCGGCCAGCATGTCGATGACCAGCGAGCCCGAGTCCGACGAGGTCACGAAGTACGTCACCACCAGGATCGTCGCGAGGGTCGCGGTGAGGGTCGTCCAGGGGAGTTGTTCGAGCATGACGAACAGCGGGGTCGCCACGTTGGCCTGCGCCGCCGCACCCAGGTCGACGACGCCGCTCATCTGCTGCTGCAGCCCCGTGCCGCCCAGCACCGTCAGCCACACGAAGCCCGCCAACGTGGGGGCCAGAAGCGCGCCGGCCACGAACTCGCGGATGGTGCGCCCGCGTGACACGCGAGCGATGAACAGCCCCACGAACGGTGCCCACGAGATCCACCAGCCCCAGTAGAAGATCGTCCACGCGTCCTGCCAGCCGCTCTGCGCCAGCGCGTCGTTCCACAGGCTGAGGGACGGCAGATGCTGCAGGTAGTCGCCGACGCTCTCCACCAGGAAGCGCAGGAGGAACAGGGTGGGGCCCGTCACCAGGACGAAGGCCAGCAGCACGACGCTGAGCGCGATGTTGAGCTGGCTCAAGCGCTGGATGCCACGGGTGAGGCCCAACACGACCGACCCCGTGGCCAAGAGCGTGACGAAGGCGATGATGACGACCTGCAGCCAGGCGGACTCGCCCACGCCCAGCAGGAAGTCGAGACCCGAGTTGATCTGCAGGACCCCGAGCCCCAGCGACGTCGCGACGCCGAACATCGTGCCGAAGATCGCGAAGGTGTCGACGGCGTGACCGATGGGTCCGTAGATGCGGTCGCCCAGCAGCGGGTAGAGCGCGGAGCGGATCGTGATGGGGAGCTTCTGTCGGTAGGCGAAGTAGCCGATCGCCAGCCCGACGACGCAGTACACGCCCCAGGCATGCAGGCCCCAGTGGAAGAAGGTGCTCCTCATCGCGACCGTGGCGTCACCCGCTGGCCCGTACGGCGGCCGCAGGAAGTGGAGCATCGGCTCGGCGACGCTCCAGAAGACGAGACCGATGCCCATGCCGGCGCTGAACAGCATCGCGAACCAGCCGCCGAGACCGAAGCGGGGCTGCTCGAACGGGTCGCCCAGGCGGACGAGCCCGTAGCGGCTGAACGCCAGGTAGACGACGAACGCCAGGAAGGCCGTCGCCGAGAGCACGTAGAACCAGCCGAAGACGGAGGAGATCCAGCTCTGCAACGCGGCGAACAGCCGCTCCGCGGCGGGGGTGAACAGGACGGCGAAGGCGACGAACGCGAGGATCACCGTGGCGCTGGCGATGAAGACGGGGCGTGAGACCTGCGGGAAGACCAGGAAGGGTCCGGTGGCGACCGCGGTGGGTGGGGACGACCCGTCCTTGCGGCTCATGCGCGACCTCCAAAGCACGATGCGACGCTCATCGCGTGCGATGATGCCCACGGCCCGAACTGCGTCAGGCACGATCAGCATACGCCGACCGCCGGTATCCACCGGCGAGACTTCGGCCTGCGCGCCGCGCGGCTGGCATACTCAGCGGATGGCGCCGCCCGGGCCCGACCGGCCGCGATGCGCCGGCGAGGCCCGCCATCGCCGGCTGGGCACCGTGCTCGCCGTCGGAGTCGCGTCCTGCATCGCCGCATCGGCGATCGCCCAGCCGGCCCCGCAGCTGGATCCCCCTCGCGGCGACGTCCGGCTGGTGGTGTTCGGTGACTTCAACGGCCCGTACGGCAGCCTCGATTACCCCGCCGCGGTCCCCCGCACGGTGTCGGCCATCGTCGACGTGTGGCGTCCCGACCTGGTGCTCCTCTCCGGGGACCTCGTCGCCGGGCAGTCGCGTGCCCTGCCCGACGAACGCTTCGCGGCGATGTGGGCCGCCTTCGACGTCGCCGTGGCGTCGCCCCTGCGGGAGGCCGGCATCGCCTACGCCGCGACCGTGGGCAACCACGACGCCTCCAAGCTGCGCGACGCCGACGGCGGCTTCGTCTTCGCCCGCGAGCGCGAGGCGGCCGCCGCCTACTGGCGCGACCCACGCCATCGGTACGGTCTCGACCTCGTCGCCGGTGACGACTACCCCTTCGCCTGGTCGCTCCGCCTGGGGCCGCTGTTCGTCGCCGCGCTCGACGCCTCCGGGCCCGTGCTCGACGGGGCCGAGCGCGCGTGGCTGCAGGCGACGTTGCGCTCGCCGCCGGCGCGGTCCGCCTCGCTCCGTTGGGTGATGGGCCACCTGCCGCTGCTCGGCATCGCCGAGGGCCGCGCCCGCGAGGGCGAGGTGCTGTGGCGGGCCGAGGAGCTGCGGAACCTCATGCGGGATCATGGGGTCGACACCTACGTGAGCGGCCACCAGGCGGCGTTCTACGCCGGACGATGGGGCGGCCTCGAGCTGCTCTTCGCCGGCGGGGTGGGCGCGCGAGCGCTCGTGGGCTCGGACGCGCCGCCGCGCTCGGTGGTCACGGTCGTCGACCTCACCTTCGAGCCGCTCGACGTGCGCATCGCCGCGTTCGACCCGACTGGGCTCACGCCCGTGGCGGGCGCGATGGCGCCGGCCAGCATCGACGCCTGGGGCGGGGTCGTGACGCGTTCACCGCGGTGGGTCGACTGACCGGCGGACGCACGCCGCGCAGGCTCGGGCGAACGGCACGCGCGCACGCGAACATGGCGTCCAGGCTCACGTTCCATCATCCCGCAGGCCGTATGGTGTTGCAGGCGCTCGTTCGGCCCCTTCGCGGGCCGGGGCCGTGCGCATGCTCGTCGCGATCCGGCCCGTCGCCCCACGGTCCGCGGCGTGGAGGGCGGCGACCGGCGCCGCCCCAGCCCCCGGGGCGTCCGATCGCCGACCTGAGGACGTTCATGAGCGACGCACGATTCCCCAACCCTGGCAGCACGCCGGCGCTCGCGACGGCCGGGCTCGCCGGTGGTGGCCACCCGACGATCATCCAAGGCGGCATGGGCGTCGCCGTCTCCAACTGGCGCCTCGCCAAGGCGGTCGCCCTGTGCGGGCAACTCGGCGTCGTCTCCGGCACCGGCATCGACTCGGTCCTGGTCCGCCGCCTGCAGGACGGCGACGTCGGTGGCCACGTGCGCCGTGCGATGGAGCACTTCCCCTTCGGCGACATCGTCAAGGACACGCTGCGCCGGTACTTCCTGCCCGACGGGCGCCCCGCCGACAAGCCGTACGCCCGGATCCCCCTCGCCACCGTCGAGGGCAACCGCTTCCACCGCGGCCTGATGGCGCTGGCCGGCTTCACCGAGGTGTTCCTGGCGAAGGAGGGCCACGACGGCCCCATCGGCATGAACCTGCTCACCAAGATCCAGCTGCCGAACATGGCGACGCTCTACGGCGCCATGCTCGCGGGGGTGAACCACGTGCTCATGGGCGCCGGGATCCCCCGCGACATCCCCGGCATCCTGGACGAACTGTCGCAGCACCGCCGCACGTCGATGCGTATCGACGCCACCGTCCCGCGTGACGGCGAGCCGGTCGTCGCCCACTTCGACCCGGCCGAGCTCGGCGGCGACGCCCTGCCCGAACTCGGGCGCCCGGACTTCTTCCCCATCATCTCGACCCACGCCCTGGCCAGCATCCTGCTCAAGAAGGCCAGCGGCGCCATCCAGGGCTTCATCGTCGAGGCACCCACCGCCGGCGGCCACAACGCGCCACCGCGCGGCGGCAAGACCTTTGACGAGCGTGGTCAGCCCGTGTACGGCGAGCGCGACCGTGCTGACCTCGAGCAGATGCGGGCGCTGGGACTCCCCTTCTGGCTCGCCGGGTCGAGCGGCTCCCCGGAGGCGCTCGCGGCGGCGCTGGACGAGGGGGCCACCGGCGTGCAGGTCGGCACGATCTTCGCGTACTGCGACGAGTCGGGCTTCGAGACCGCCGTCAAGCAGCAGGTGATCGACCGCGTCCTCGCCGGCGACACCGACGTCCTCACCGACGCCAAGGCGTCGCCCACGGGCTTCCCCTTCAAGGTCGTCACGTTGCCCGGCAGCCTCTCGGAGCGCGAGGTGTACGAGCAGCGCACGCGCGTCTGCGACCTCGGCTACCTGCGCGAGGTCGTGCGCACGGACGAGGGGAAGCTCGTCTACCGCTGCGCCTCGGAGCCGGTCGCGGACTACCTGGCGAAGGGCGGCGACGTCGAGGAGACCGTCGGTCGCAAGTGCCTGTGCAACGCCCTGATGGCCAACGTCGGCATCGGCCAGGTCCAGAAGGGCCAGACGACGCCGGAGTTGCCGCTCGTGACCAGCGGCGACGACCTCGCCGCGATCACCCGCGTCCTCAAGCCCGGCGCGACGTCGTACACGGCGGCCGAGGTGGTGGACTACCTGCTCGGCCGGGCCTGACCCCAACGGGCCGCCGCGCCGGCGAACCGACCTCACGCTCGCATCACGCTGGCCCGGCTACGCTCTCGCCAGGGTGATCGAACCGCGACCCCGCATCCCCGACACGGGGCCCGCGGTGGACGACGGAGACGCGAGTCCCTTCGTCCATCGCGGGTCTGCCGGCGTGGTGCCACGCCCCGCCCGTCGGGGTGGGCGCGCCGCGGCGCCAGGCAACCTGCTAGCCTCATGCCATCGATGCAGCCGGCCGCGGGCCGGGAAGGACGGAGCGAACCGATGACGAGAGGCCTCAGGCTCGTTGGGGTCATGGTCCTGGCGCTCCTGCCGGCGCTCGCCGCCGCGCAGGTGCTCGTCACGGCCCTGCCCCTCAACCCGACGTCCCTCGACCCCCAGCGAGCGATCGAGGGGTACTCGTTCATGGTGACCAACCAGCTGTACGACACGCTGCTGCGGCTGGGCGACGACGGCGGCATCGAACCCGGCCTGGCGGTCGCCTGGAGCCGCCCCGAGCCCACCGTGCTGCGGCTGGAGCTCCGTCGCGGCGTGCGCTTCCACGACGGCCGCCCGCTGGACGCCGCCGCCGTCGCCGCCTCGTTGCGCCGCCTGGCCGACCCCGCCACCGGCGCCCGCGGCGCGTTCCTCGTGGCCACCATCGACGACATCGTGGTCGTCGACGACCACACGCTCGACCTCGTCAGCGACCCGCCCTTCGTGCCGCTGCTGGCCAACCTGACCTTCCCCGCGACCGCGATCGTGCCCCCGGGCGCGGGCCCCGAGCTCGGCCGCGCACCCGTGGGCACCGGACCGTTCCGCTTCGTCGCCTGGCGCGAGGGCGAGGTCGTCGAGCTCGCCGCGGATCCCGACTACTGGGGCGGCGCGCCCGCGCTCGCCGGCGTGCGCTACCGCGTCATCCCCGAGGCCGCGGCCCGCCTCGTCGCCTTCCGCGCCGGCGACCTGCACCTCATCCACGACCTTGGGCCCGACGCCTTCCTCGCGCTCGAGGGGGAGCCGGGCGTGGAGCTCGGCCGCTACCCCAGCGACCGCACGACCTACCTCGGGTTCAACATGGAGCACCCCGTGCTCGGCGACCCCCGCGTCCGCAGCGCCATCGCGCACGCGCTCGACCGCCGGCTGCTGGTCGACGCGCTCTTCAGCGGCCTCGCGCTGCCGCCCGTCGGCCCCCTGTCGCCGCTCGTGCGCTACGCCCTGGACGCGCCCGACGACCACCCGTACGACCCCGCACGCGCCCGCGAGCTCCTGCGCGAGGCCGGTGCCGAGGGCGCCCGGTTGGTGCTCGACATGGCCACGGATGGCGGCCTCCAGGACGTGGCGCAGTACGTCCAGGCGGCGCTCGCCGAGGTCGGCCTGCGCGTCGAGCTGCGCCTCCACGAGTTCGCCACCCACCTCGACATCGTCACCTCGCCGGCGGCGGAGCTCACCCTCGGGTTCTGGGGTTCCGACACGCTCGATCCGCACTTCATGCTCTCCATGGCGCTGCACAGCCGCGAGATCGGCAGCAACAACACCAGCCGCTACGCCAGCGACGCGTTCGACGCGCTCCTGGAGCGCGGCGCCGCTACCGAGGACGGCCCCGAGCGGGCAGCCGCGTACCGCGAGGCGCAGGAGCTGGCGCTGGCCGACCTGCCGCTGCTGCCGCTGTACCACCACGTGGGCACGTTCGCGAAGCGCGGCGGCCTGGAGGGCGAGCGCCTGCCCGGTTCGTCGTTCCAGCTCGACCTGCGCGGCGCCCGGCTCGACACGGAAGGGGCGGGCGCGACCGCCCGCTGACCGGCGCCGGGCGCCTTGGTCGCCTACCTGCTCGCCCGCCTCGGCGGCGGCGCGGTCTCCGTCGCCCTGCTGCTCGTCGTGGTGCACGGCCTCATCGCGGCCGCCCCGGGCGACCCGCTGGTCGCCCTGCTGGGGCCGGGGGTCCTGGGCGTCCCCGAGGCGCAACGCGAACGCATGCGTTCGGAAGCGGGGCTCGACCGCCCCTGGCCGCAGCAGGCCGCCGCCTACCTCGGGGCCGTGCTGCGCGGCGACCTCGGCACCTCCCGGCGCAGCGGTCGCCCCGTGGCGGAGGAGCTGCGTGACCGCCTGCCGGCCACCGCCGCCCTCGCCGCGGCGGCGCTCACGCTGGCCCTGGCGCTGGGGCTCATCGTCGGGGTCGCGGCCGCCGCCTTCGCCCGCAGCTGGCTCGATCCCCTGCTCACCGGCGCGCTGCTCCTCGGCGCGGCCGTTCCCGTGTACTGGACGGGCCTGCTCCTGCTCTACGCCTTCTCCCTCACGCTCGACTGGCTTCCGGCGTCCGGGGGCGGGGGCTGGCGCCACCTGCTGCTGCCGGCCCTCTCGCTCGGGCTCGCCTCGGCGGCGCCGCTCGCGCGCGTCACGCGCGCCGCGCTGCTCGACGCCCTCGCCGCGCCGCACGTGGTCGCCGCCCGTGCCCGCGGGCTCTCGCGGCCCAGCGTGCTGCTGCGGCACGGCCTGCGCAACGCGCTCGCCCCGGTGGTGACGGTGGCGGCCATCGACCTCGGCCGCATGCTCGGGGGCGTCGTCTTCGTCGAGGCCGTGTTCGGCTGGCCCGGCCTCGGCCACCTGGCGGTCGACGCGATCCTCGCGCGCGACCTCGCCCTCGTCCAGGGCGTCGTGCTCGTCACCGCCGTGGCCGTGTTGGCCCTCGGCCTGCTGGTCGACCTCGCCTACCTCCGGCTCGACCCGCGGGTGCGCTACCGGTGACCGACGCCACGCCCGCGCGCCGGAGGCGGCGCCGGCGCCTCCACCCATCGGGCGTCGTCGGGGCGGCCCTGCTCGCCGTCCTGCTCGCCGCGACGCTGCTGGCGCCGTGGCTGTCGCCGCGCGGACCTTCCGAGGTCGACCTGCGCCGCCGGCTGCAGCCGCCCACCTGGGCCGAGCCGCTCGGGACCGACGAGCTCGGTCGCTCCACGCTCGCGCGGGTACTCCACGGCGGGCGCGTCTCACTGTGGGTGGCGGTCGTGACCGTGCTGGCGGCGGCCGCGGCGGGCGGCGCGCTCGGGACGCTGGCGGGCGCCGCGCCCGGACGCCTCGACGGCCTGCTCATGCGGCTCGTCGACGCGCTGCTCATCTGCCCTCCGCTGCTGCTGGCGCTGGTGATCGTCGGCGTGCTCGGCCCCGGCCTGTGGCCCGCCGCCATCGCCCTCGCCGTCGCCGAGGCACCGGTCTTCGCGCGCCTGGTGCGGAGCGTCATCCTCACGACGCGCGAGCTCCCCTACGTCGAGGCCGCCGTCGCGAGCGGCGCGCGGGCCCGACGGGTGCTGCTGCGGCACGTCGTGCCCGCGGCGACCGGCGTGGTGGTCGTGCAGGCGACCGTGACCGTGGGCTTCGTGGTCGTCGCCCTCGCGGGCCTCGGCTTCCTGGGGCTCGGCGTGCAGCCGCCCACCGCCGACTGGGGCGACATGCTCGCGCGCGCCCGCGACCACCTGCCGGGGGCGCCCTGGCTCATGCTCGCCCCCGGCGCGGCGATCACGGCCGCCGTGCTCGGCGCCAACCTCCTCGGCGACGCCCTGCGCGACGCGCTGGCGGACCGCGGCGGGGCGGCCGCGGGAGCGCTCGCCGGAAGGCGGCCCGCGTCCCCGCGACCGACGAGGGGACGCGGCCGCCCCGCTTAGCGGTTCACCCCCTCCGGCCACACGCCGCGGAGGAAGGCGTCGAGCATGGGGAGGACCACGTCCGCGCGGTCGTTCCACAGGTGGTGACCGGCGCGCGGGACCTCCAGCCAGCCGACCTCCCGCAGGTGGTCGGCGTAGGCGCGGACGCCGTCCGTCCGCCACGTCTCGTGTTCCCCGAACAGCAGCAGGACCGGCGCCGCCACGGCCTCGGCGTCGGCCCGCCAGTCCCAGCGCCCGAAGCTGCGGAACATGCCGTCGATCACGACGGCCTGCCGGAAGCTCTGCTCGTTGGCGTACTGGCAGAGGTTGGCCGCGAGGAACGGCGCCATCGCGGCCGGGTCCACGTACGAGGCGGCGTACTCGACGTACTTCTCGAGGACGCAGTAGGCGTACGGCTGCGACCGGATGCGCCCGTCGGCCAGCATCCGGTCGAGCTCCAGCCGCTGCGCGTGCACGTTCGGCGTAGGCCGCTTCAGCGAGTCGCGCCACAGGTCCTCGGCGATCGGTAGGGAGCCCAGGGCGACGACGCCCGCCACGCTCTCCGGATGGCGGGCGGCGTACAGGACCGCGAGGTTGCCCCACAACGAGGTGCCCACGTAGGTGACCCGACCGGCGCCGAAGTGACGGCGCAACGCCTCCGCATCGGCCAGCTCGACGTCGATCCCATAGCGCCCCGGCTCCGTCGGCCGATCGGAGAGGCCGCGCCCGCGGGGGTCCCACGTGACCACGTCGTGGAAGGGCAACAGCGAGGCGAACGCGTGCACGAGCTCGAGCCGGTTGGGGATGAACACCGTGGGCGTGCCCGTCCCATACCGCTGGTAGTAGAGGCGCACGTCGGGCTCGACCTGCACGAAGCCGGACTCCGTGACCGGGGGCTGCGCCCAGCCCCACCCCGCCATGGCGAGCCCTACGGCGGACACGACACGCCAGACGAGACCCCGGTGGCGCGTGGGTAAACGCCGTGGCGTCCTGCGCGATGCTCGCCCATCGTCGGCAGCCATCTAGCGGTTGACGCCGTCCGGCCACTGGCCGCGGAAGAAGGCATCCATCATCGGCAAGACGACATCGGGCCGGTCGTTCCAGACGTGATGGCCCGCGCGCGGCACCTCCAACCAGCCGACGTCGCGCAGATGGTCGGCGTACGCGATCACGCTGTCCGTCCGCCACTTCTCGTGCTCACCGAAGAGCAGGAGGACCGGCGCCTCGACGGCATCGGCGTCGGCACGCCAGTCCCAGAAGCCGAAGCTGCGGAAGATGCCGTCGATGGCCAGCGCCAATCTGGACCACTGTTCGTTGGGGTACTGGCAGAGGTTCGCCGCGAGCAACGGGGCCATCGCGGCCGGGTCCCAGTACGAGTCGGTGACCCCAAAGGCCTGCTCGAGGAGGCAGTAGGCGTAGGGCTGCGTCTGGATGCGCCCGTCGGCCCGCATCCGAGCGAGCTCCACCCGCTGCGGGGTCATGTTCGGCGTCGGACGTTTCAGCGAACCGCGCATCAGGCCCTCGGCGATCCCGAGCGGCCCCAAGGCGACCACACCGGCCACGCTCTCCGGGTGCCGGGCCGCGTACACGATCCCGATGTTGCCCCACAGCGAGATGCCGACGTACACCACCCGCTCGGCGCCGAAGTGGCGCCGCAGGGCCTCGGCATCGGCCAACTCCGCCTCGATCCCGTAGCGTTCCTGCTCCGTGGGCCGGTCCGACAGGCCGCGGCCGCGCGGGTCCCAGGTGACGACGTCGTGGAAGTGGAGCAGCGACGCGAAGCTGGTGACCATCTCGTGGCGGTTGGGGATGAACACCGTGGGCGTGCCCGTGCCGTAGCGCTGGTAGTAGAGGCGGACGTCGTCCTCGACGTGGACGAAGCCGCTCTCGGTGGCGGGGGGTTGGGCGAGGGCGAGCCCGCCGAGGCAGAGCGAGGTCAGGGCCAACAGGACGGCGATCGGTTTCGGTGCGCGCATGCGAGCTCCTTCGTGGAGACGGGACGTGCGAGACCCGCCGGACCCACGCGGTGGAGCCTACGAGGGTCATCGTGATGTCATCGTGAGGCGGCGGCCCAGCGCCCAGCTCCCGCCGCCCAGCGCCCGCCACACATCGTCCAGCGCCCGCGCCGGCGTGCCATCATGCCGCGTGGCACCCGAAGCCTCCGCAGACGCCTCGTCGACGGGCACGTTGCGGGCCCCCACCCTGTGGGGCCGGCGCGTCGTGTTGCGCGCCCTCCGCCCCGACGACGTCGCCGACATCGTCGACATCTCCGTGTACGACGGCGTCACCGCCAGGAACGAGGCGGAGGCGCTCGACCTGCTGCGGCGCATCGAGGCCGACGCCGCCCGTGGGGAGACCGTGCACTGGGGCATCTGCCTCGCCGGCGGCGACACCTTGGTCGGCACGATCGGCTTCTACCGCGGCTTCCGCGACGGGACGGGCGAGGTCGGCTACGTGATGCGCGCCCCCTACCGGCGGCGCGGCCTCATGCGCGAGGCGCTCGCCCTCGTCGTCGCCCACGGCTTCGGGCCCCTCGGCCTCGCGACGATCGAAGCGCGGACCGCCGCGGACAACGCGGCGTCCATCGGGCTCCTCGGGCGCCTCGGGTTCGCGCCGCGACCCTCCGACGACGGGCTCCTGAGGTTCGCGCTCCGCCCCGCCCTCACACCCCTCAGCGCGAACCCACGCGGCTGAGCCGAGGCCCGCGGCGCTACGCCGCGAGCGCCTCGCGCACCCGGCCGGCCATCTCGAGCGCCTGCGCCCAACGCGCCTCGCGTTCGGCGGGAGCCACGAGGCGCCCCTCGGCCCGCTCCGTGTCCGCGACGCAGCGAACGCGCAGCGCGTAGGGGGCGGCCGGATGGCGGGCGACCCAGCCGCGGACCTCCTCCGCGAGATCGGCAGGGAGCCGCGGCAGCGCCACCGCGCAGGCCTCCAGCAGCGCCGGCAGGAAGCGCCAATGCGTCGCCGTCGCGAGCGCCTCCACCAACTCGCGGGTCGCGGCGTCGGCGTCCCCCAGGCCGAGCGCCGCCTCGGCCGCCACGGTCAGCGCGCGCGCGTGCCGCAGGTGGCCGTCGCGGCTCGACCGGGGCGGCCCGGCGTGCGCCAGGGCACGCTCGGCGAAGGCACGTGCGGCGACCGGATCGTCGGCGCGGGCCATCTCGCTGCTCAGCAGCAGGCCGCCGAGGCAGGCCGCCGCCTCGCTCGCGGGCGGCATCCATGCCCCGACACCCGCAGCGTCGCCGCGCCGCCAGGCGATCGCCGCCGCCAGCGCGCGCATCTCCGGTTCCGCGTGGAGGAAGAGATGGCGGCTGTACGCGAAGCACTCGATGGCCTCGGTCACCTGTGCGGCGGCGCCGCCGAGGTCGCCGGCGGCGAGCCGGACGGCGGCGGCGTCGGCCAGGAAGAACGCGAGGAAGACGTCGACCCAGTCGTCCTCGCGCTCGAGCGTCACGGCACGGTCGAGCAGCGCCAGGGCCTCGGCGTACTCGCCGTACGCATTCGCCAGGAACACGCCGTGGTCGCGCATCGCCCGAATCTCGTACTCCCGGTCGCCCCCCGTACCCGCGCTTGCCGTCAGAAGCTCGTACATGCGCTCGCGCTCGTCGGGATCGTCGGTGGCCGCGTGCAGCTTGTCGAGCGCCATGAATCTCAGGTTGCGCTCAC